>JALHOI010000020.1:11398-12515 GCA_022843085.1 Pseudobdellovibrionaceae bacterium | reverse complement strand
GGGTTCCTTCCCGAACGCCCCTATTTTTACGATTACCTAACCGGTCGAGAGTTTTTAAAGTTCTACGGCCAGATTTCGGGTCGAATCTCACGAAGTGAACTTGATGGGCGTGCTCAGGTCTTGCTTGATCGCGTCGGCCTTGGGCACGCGGGCGATCGGCCTCTTCGGGGTTATTCAAAGGGAATGCTTCAGCGAATCGGAATCGCACAGGCTTTGATTCACAGGCCCGAATTTATCGTGCTCGACGAACCGATGACAGGACTCGACCCTGATGGCCGACATGAAGTTCGAGAAATTATTCGTGAAGTGGCCAGGCAGGGAACCGCTGTGTTTTTTTCGAGCCACCATTTGTCGGACGCCGAAAGTCTTTGCGAGCGACTTGTTATCTTAAAGAAGGGCGAGCTTATTTACGAGGGCCGTACCGACTCGCTCATGACCCAAGTTGATTCTACATTCCGTATCATGTTTCAGCGCAAAGGCAGCTTTGGCGGCCCATCAGAAGAGGCGACAGCCAACACCGTTGAAGACCTACAAGTCCAGATTGATCAGCTTCGTCGCGAGGGACATGAGATTCGTGAAGTCGGCGCGAAAAAGGTTTCGCTCGAGGAAATTTTTATCCGCATCGCATTTGATCCGAAATCAGAGGTAGGACGATGAACCCAATAGTTATTATCGCCAAGAATACATTTCGCGAAGTCATCCGCGACCGAATTCTTTACGGGTTGATTGTGTTTGCTTTGATGCTGCTCTTCTTGTCTCTGGCCCTAGGGCAATTGACTTTCGATGAAAACCTGCGGCTATCGGCAAATTTTGGATTTACGGGAATCCACATCGCGACGATTGTGCTGGCGGCTTTTGTCGGTAGTTCTCTAGTTTCGAAAGAGATCGACAAACAGACGATTTTAACGCTTCTTGCCCGGCCGATATCTCGAGCACAATTCATACTTGGAAAAGCTCTGGGTTTGATGTCCGTGCTGCTTGTCATCGCGATTGGTCTCGCGGCAATTCTTTCTGTCTTTTTGTTACTTTTAAACTTTGATTTTTCGGTTGAATATTTAATCGCCGTGACCGGAATTTTGTTTGAGGCGGCTGTGATTTTGTCGCTGGCGTTATTTTT
>JALHOI010000020.1:1174-11388 GCA_022843085.1 Pseudobdellovibrionaceae bacterium | reverse complement strand
TGCCATCTTTATGCTGGGTCACTGGGTCGACTCGCTTGAGTTCTTTATACAGAAATCAGACTCGGAAAGTTTCAAATTTTTCGGTCGAGCAATCAGCTACCTGGTCCCAAACCTTGAGAAATTTAACTGGCGTTCAGCGCCCGTCTACGGAACGACGATTGACGGCGCTGAAATTCTCGCGGGAAGCGCGTCGATGTTAGGCTGGGTTCTCGTTCTTATCAGCGCGACGGTTCTAATTTTTAGGAGACGCGATTTTGTTTGAATTGCCGCCCGATTGGCTGATGTTGATCTATGTTTTCTTACTGGGCGCTTGTCTTGGAAGCTTCGGTAACGTCGTCATTTATCGGCTGCCGTTAGGAAAAAGCGTTGTCAGGCCGGGAAGTGCCTGCGGTTCGTGCCAAAAACCGATCAAATTTTATCACAATATCCCGGTGCTCAGCTGGTTTTTGCTTCGAGGTCGGTGCGCAAACTGTAAAGCCACTTACTCGATCCGCTACGCCATGGTTGAGCTTTTAACGGGGTGCTTGTTTGCAGCTGCATGGCTGAGATTCGGCTGGTCCTGGAACTTGATCGAAGCATTTGTTTTTATTTTCAGCCTTGTCGTCTGCAGCTTTATCGACCTCGATCACATGATCTTGCCTGATAAGTTTACTCTCTCAGGTATCGTCATCGGGCTTTTTGGCGCACTCTTGAATCCCGACAGAAAATTTTTAGATAGTCTCTACGGCGTTCTTCTCGGCGGCGGATTCCTGTGGGCGATCGCCTACTTTTATTTTCTTGTTCGAAAACGCGAAGGAATGGGTGGAGGCGACATCAAGCTGCTTGCGTGGGTCGGGGCTGTCCTCGGCTGGCAGTCCATTCCGTTTGTCATCATGGTTGCCAGCATTTTTGGCAGCGTTGTCGGAGTTGCGACCGTCCTCATAAAAAATCGCCGTCGTGCCGCTGCTCCCGAGCCAGAAGGTGACGGGGAAGATGTTCCGTCATTTGCCATTCCGTTCGGACCGTTTCTTGCGACCGCGGCGTTGGTTTATCTTTTGGCTGACGGGCCGTCTTGGACAGAGTGGTATCTCGGTCTTCATGGCCTCTAAGATTTGCCCTCTAAGATTTCCGCAATGAGATCATGGTCCAGGACGTTCACTCAAACCGGCCTCTAGTGAGACGCGATTTGACACAAGTTAGCTACGTTGGGTCTACTTTGATCTGGGTTATGAACTGGACTGGGGTCCTGGGTAAAACGCGAATATGTTTTTTGGCCAGAAAAAAGTAGTCGCCATCGATATCGGAACGAGCAGCGTTAAGCTTGCTGAGATGGATGCAACTCGTAAGGGTTGGATCCTCCGCAAGTTTGGCGTTGTCACGCTCAATCCTGGTTGGGTCAAAGAAGGCGAAATTCTCGAACCGCAAAGTGTTTCGGCCACCATCAAAACTCTTATTCAATCTGTCAAAACTAAGCGAAAGAATGTCGCGACGGGAATCTTCGGAAACGGTGTCATCGTCAAACGAATATCGATGGCACCGATCGAAGAGAACTTAATTGCCGAGGCGATAAAGTGGGAGGCCGAGCAGTACATCCCGTTTGATGTCAACGAAGCGGCTATCGATCACCACGTGATACGTCATCCCGATCGCGGCGCCGGAGAAAATCTTGACATCATTTTGATCGGTGCAAAGCAGGAGTTCGTTTTCCGTTTCATCGAGACCTTAGAGTCGGCCGACTTGAAGTGCTCGATTCTCGATGTTTCTGGCTTTGCTCTCGCCAATTGCTTCGAGGCCAACTACGGGAAAGTGCAGGGGCTGACCGCGTTGCTAAATATTGGTGCGGGTGTCACCAACCTCGTCATCATTGAAAACGGTGACGTCATTTTTAGTCGCGACTCAATGGTCGGCGGGCAGACCTATACCAACGAGTTACACAAATCGATGGGAGTCTCGGTCCCCGAGGCCGAGTCGCTTAAGATCAGTGCGTCGATGGGCCAAGAGGTCCCGCCCGAAGTAAATACGGTGCTCGCTTCTACAACCGAGCAAGTCGTCGACGAAATTCGAAACGCCTTCGAGTTTTTTATCGCGACTGGCGGTGGAGGCCGCGTCAGCAAAATCTACGTTTCCGGCGGAAGCATTTTTATTCCCAAGCTCGTCGAAGAGATTTCAGCGGCTGTCGGGGTTCCGTTCGAGGTTTTCAATCCTTTCCAACAGATTACGTACGATGAGAAGTCTCTGACGCCCGATTATATTCAGCAAATTCAATCCATTTCTCCAGTCGCATTGGGTCTCGCGATGCGCGGGATGAAAGAATGATTAGGGTCAATCTTCTTCGAAACATGGGGATGTCCGCGGCGACCTCGATGGGGACTTCCGTCGTCGGCAGCGAAATCGTTTCGGTCGATGTGCGCCGTC
The DNA here is from genome assembly GCA_022843085.1 of Pseudobdellovibrionaceae bacterium. Classification (GTDB taxonomy): domain Bacteria; phylum Bdellovibrionota; class Bdellovibrionia; order Bdellovibrionales; family JAMPXM01. The sequence goes on along the minus strand of JALHOI010000020.1, from coordinate 8,994 downwards.
AAGCCGCGATCAAAGTCGTCGTCATTCTGCTGTTTCCAATGCTCATGTTCATCTGGGAGAAGCTGCGGCTCAACAGCCTACAAGCTGACCGGACTCAAATCCAGCAGCGGGTCGACGCGGTTGAAGCCGAAAAGGCTTCGTTCGGTTCGGCTGCGCCGAGGGTCGAGAAAGCGAACCGCCTCAAATCAAAGATCGAGAAAGAAGCTGGCGTCATACGTGAACTCGCAAAAAACCGTCTGCGCGAGGTCAAAGTACTCGATCAGCTGCAAAGTGTCTTTCCGTCAGGGGCCTGGCTCGATCAGGTAACAATGGAAAACGGAAAAATTGTACTCGACGGGTTTGCGTTGAATGAGGGCTCTCTCACGGAACTTCTGCAAGCACTTAAAGCCAACGTTTATTTTTCGCAGCCAAATCCTAAGGGAACATCGCTCGTCAACAACCCGCTGCTCGGTTCCGTGACTAAATTTAATGTCGAATTCAATGTCGGCCGCCAAGAGGGACCCTGATGGAGAAATATATCCTTCAGATTGGGGACATGACGTGGAGCAAAGTTGTCATCGGCGGCTTGATTTGCGCCGGTGCGTATTGGGGTCTCTTCTACGATGATGGGAGTGTCCTCGAAACGGGTATTCAGGCACTCAATGTGAAATACGCCGAATCGGAACGTCAGCTGCGAGAGACGAAAGAGGCAATGGCCGATGCTGAAAAGTTTGAAAAGGCGGTTCGGCAGAACGAGATTCAATTCGAGAAAGTTCTGGAGTATCTACCGCAAGAAATTAACGCGAATGAGCTGACACGACTCGTGAATCAACAGGCTCAGCTTTCGGGGCCAAGAGTGTTTTCAACACGGGCCCTAGAAATTGTCGAGAAGCGGGATTTCTACGAAATGACTCGTCTCGAATTCTCGTTGCAGGGCACGTTTGCGCAAGTGGTGCTGTTTTTGTCATCGCTTTCGAGAATTGAACGGCTTTTAACCTTCGATAAATTGCAGGTTAAAATGAAAACGGCCGAAGACGTTCCGACCGTCGAGCTTTCCGGAGTTTTGGTGGGTTACCGGTATCTGAAAGAGTTAGATCCGGCTCCAGCTGGTTCTCCAACGACTCCGCCTAGGGCAGGAGGCGCGCCTGGTGGCACTGCGAAATAAAAAGTATGCTGTCGGTCGGCTCCGCTGTGTTCTGGTCGGTGCGGGTCTGGCAACGTTTTTCGCTGTGACCCTGTCGCCGCCGATGAGCCACGCTCAGGTACCGAATCCTTCGTCTCCGGCGGTGCCAACGTCGCCGCAAGGTGCGCCAGCAGCTGCCGGGAACGCCGCGATGCCGCTTGAAGGGCTCGACGGCGAGGCGTTTTTGCAAGGCCTCAGGGATCCTTTCGATTACGACCCGCGCGGCCGAAAAGATCCCTTCGCTCAGCCCATACTCGATCGGCCTGTCGCACAGGGGGCTGCACAGGGACCTCTCTTGCCGCTGCAAAGATTCGATCTCGCTCGTCTCAAGTTGATTGGGATTATCTGGGATGTGAAGCGTCCGCGTGCAATGATCAACGACCCAGAAGGCAAAGTTCACATTGTCGGACCTTATACGAAAATTGGCGTAAAAAATGGATACATTGCCGTCATCCGTGAAGGCGAGATTGTTATCGTCGAAACTGTCGAAGAAAATGGCCGCCTTGTCTCAAGTGCTCAAATCGTAAAACTGGCGAAGTAAGAATCAAGAAAAGACTCATCAGAATCCTAGACCTCGACTCGACTGTCTGCACGTCGCGTCCGGGCCAAGATGGTGACATACTTTGCTTCGGTGGGAACCACGGAGGGCACCCTCATGTATCAACAACATCTGAAATTTAAGTCGAGCCGCGCGTCTGGCATCGCGCGTTCACTTATCTTCTCACTCACACTCTTACTCATGTTTTCGCTGACTCTTTCGGCAAACATGGGTCAGGCGATCACTGAAACTCATGGGTACGCGGCATCGCCGAAGTCGAAGATCGCATCGCAAAAGAAGAAAAAGAAAACGAAAAAACGTATGCGCGCAGACACAGGGTCGTCTCGACGGACAGAAGCTTCGACCTCGCGTCGAGCGCGTTTCCTTGCTCAAAACGATCTCGAAAGTGATCTTGAGAGCGAGCTCGAGAGCGAACTCGACAACGATCTTGAAAGCGATCTCGGTAGCGATCTCAGCAACGACTTAAACAACGAGTCTGGTGTTGCACAAGAATCAGCCCAATCTGCGGCCGATTCACCCGTCAACGTCACCAGATCGGAACCCGCTATTCAGGCTGCGGCTGGCGACGACGTTCAGATCCAAGACATTCAGTACGACTCGAAAAAAGCGGGTGGCACAGTGGTGATCTCAACAACCGGTGCGGCCACTTACCGAACTCGTGAAATTCCGGCGCAGAACCAAGTTGTTGTTGAGATTGCGAATGCCAAACTTCCCGAACGGCTGAAACGGCCATTCAACACGAAAGATTTTAAACAATCGATCATTTCGTTAAATGCCTACCAGGACGCGGGGTCGAATACGGCACGCGTTGTCCTGCAGTTCCGGCAGCCTCGGTCGGTCGACGTTCGTCAAAACGGAACGACATTGACGGTCGTGGCTCTTAGCGCCGCGGCGGCTGCTCAAGCTTCTGTAACCGCAAATTCAGCAGTCGGTCAGCCTTCTCAATCCGACGACTTCGGCGACGAAGAAACGCCCGAGTCCTTGGCAAGCAACGACAGCGAGGAATTTTCGAGTGATTTGTCTGGCGTTGATTCGCAAGTGGACGGAGCAAGTTCGGCGACAACTTCGGTCACAAGTTCGTCGATGTCCTCGGCGACAACTGGGGATTCGACCGCGAATAATTCAGGTCGCGCAAGAGTTGGCACTACCAATGGTAAGATTTTGCCGTCTTCGACGCTCGATGAAGAGCGGTTAGGGGAAGTTCGATTTTTCGGCAAACCGATTTCAATTGAGGTGCGCGACACTCCAGTTCGCGACGTGATCACACTGATTTCTGACCAAAGCGGCGCAAACATTATTATTGCCGATGATGTACAGGGGTCGATAACGATCAAGCTCCGGCAGGTCCCTTGGGATCAAGCCCTTTCAATCATAATGAAGACTCGAAGCCTCGGCTACGTGCGGCAAGGCGGTGTTCTACGAATTGCACCGGTTCGTCAGCTGCAGGCCGAGGTCGAAGAAGCGCGTCGAATCATCGAAGCGCAAGAGGCCACACTCCCTTTGCGAGTTAAGGTTATTCCCGTGAGCTTCGCCAGCGTCACTTTGCTGACAACTCAAATTCGAAGCACTCTTCAAGCGACCTCTTCAACAGGTGCACCCAACGCGCCAGGGGCCGCAGTCGCTCAAACGGGTCGAGGTCGCATAGAAGCCGACCCAAGATCCAGTTCGCTCATCGTCACTGATACCGACGAAAACATTAAACGAATCGAGCAGCTTGTAAAGGCGCTGGACACGGCACCACTTCAAGTCATGATCGAGGGCAAAATTGTCGAAGCAAAAGAAGAAGCGGGTCGCAGACTCGGTATCAACTGGGGATACCAGGGGCAAGATCTGGGGTTCGCCGGTGGGACACTTTCACACAACGCTCAGATTGCACCAACGATTGGAGCTGCCAATACGACGCTCGATTTGAAGCTTGGTACGCTCGACTTTTTGGGCGATCTCAATGCGAAGTTATCATTGTTTGAAAACGAAGCCGTGGCGAAAATCATCTCGTCACCTCGCGTGGTCACAATGAACAATCAGGCGGCGACCATTACGCAGTCAGTTCAAATTCCGATTCCGACCACGACGACCGTCGCAGGCTCGGCGCCCGCGACGTCGATCGCTTATCGTGCGATTCCGACGACTCTCAACGTCACGCCGCAGATCACTTCGGGTGGCGACGTCCTCATGCAGATCGCGTTCACTCGAGAATTTCAATCGGGCGAAACAAGCGGATCAACCGTTGCGATCGAGTCGCGGGATATCCGAACGAACGTGATGGTTAAAAATGGCCAAACGACCGTCATCGGCGGAATTTATCAGGCCGATCAAAACGAATCCGAGCAAGGTACGCCATTTCTTCGCAAGGTTCCCGTTCTTGGTTGGCTGTTTAAATCGACTTCAAAATCAAGTGTTCGCAACGAACTCTTGGTTTTTATCACTCCGAGAATTTTGAATGCCGAACGTACGCTTCCTAAGGCGGGCAGCGTACAATAAGGCATAGGGCGAGGATCAAATGAGAGCTTTTTGTTTGAAAACGAATTTCCAAATGGCAGCTCTAAGTGTGCTTGCGCTGGGCGCGCTCACAAGTTGCGGGATGGCTAAAGATCCGGGTCTCAATTTAGGAATTTCGGTGTCGCCCGATCAGCCGGTTATTGTTCCTGGAAGAGGAATTAGTTGTGTAGCACAAGCCAGCGCGAAGACCGGCGATACCGTGCCCACTGCCGATGTGACGGGCGATAGGTTACCGTTCAATCGTTTCAAGCTTCAGTGGCGGTCGCCCGATGCCCTCACGATCGCTGCGATTCGTGTCACGATTTTTAGCAGTGGCATCGACGGCGCCGACACGACAACCGGTCTCGAATTCACGTTGAGCGAAGAAGAAACGGCGGCGCTTCTCGGGCTTCAGGGGTTAACGATAGGGTATGCTTCTCCCTACCTCGGACCTGACGGCCAGCCAGTTTCGCGTACGATTGAGGTCGACTCGACCAGCACCGCGCTTAAATCGTCGACAAGTCCCTACGCTCCTTGCGGCCTTCAAATCGGCGGACTCACAAGCAAAGTCGGACTTCGTACCTACAGTGCGCGAGTTCGCATCGAAGTGACGGGCTTTTCAACGTCGTGCGAAGAAAAGAACCTTGACGGTACGTGCCTCTCGGGAACCCAGTTGCCGGTGCGCCAAACTCTGAATTTGTCGGCGCAGAAGTACTAAGTTTCGAATCCTTTTTTGAAATTGTGCTAAACCGGTCCGCGATGGATCTTTTCGAAGCCGCCCGAAATCAATCGCCAGATCGCCCTCTTGCAGAGCGCCTTCGTCCGAAGTCGCTGGATGAGATGGTCGGTCAACCGAAGCTTCTGTCGGGGCAGGCACATTGGCGAAAGCAGCTTCAGAACGCGGGCCTGCGGCTGCCGAGTTTTATTCTTTTCGGGCCTCCTGGATGCGGCAAAACGACACTTGCACGTATCGTCTCTTCGACTCCCGACGTCTTTACCGAAAACTGCCCCGCTATTGAAACGGGCGCAAAAATTTTGAAAGAAGTCTGCGACCGCGCTCGCCATCGCCAGGCGATAGAGCGAAAGCGCACTTTGATTTTCGTCGATGAGATTCACCGTTTGAACCGGGCGCAGCAAGACGTCCTTCTGGCTTCAATCGAGGCCGGAGATGTGAGTCTCATCGGGGCGACGACTGAAAATCCATCACACACATTGAATCCAGCGCTTATCAGTCGGTGTCAGGTTCTCGCATTTGAACCACTCACCGAACTCGATTTGAAAGAGCTCGCGATTCGCGGTTTTCAGGCGATGCACACCGCGCTCGAGGCCTGGGTCACTAACGAAGCAATGTTTCGCCTCTTTTCCATTTCAGACGGCGACGCTCGGAAGCTTTTAAATTCGATCGAATGGCTTTGCCAATCCGAGCCCGCTGGAGCTCCAGCACAACCTTTGGTTCCAAGCGAGCTTGAAGCTCGCCTGGGCGCGATGGTTCTCCGCTTTGATCGAGCAGGTGATGCTCATTACGACACGATTTCGGCACTGATTAAAAGTATACGTGGGTCCGATCCGGACGCTTCGATTTATTACCTCGCGCGCCTTGTACGCGCTGAAGAAGACGTCGCGTTTCTGGCTCGAAGGCTCGTGATCTTGGCTAGCGAAGACATCAGCAACGCAGATCCACGCGCTCTCCAGGTGGCCGTCGCATGTTTCGAAGCCGTGACCCGGGTGGGTTGGCCCGAGGCTTCGATCACATTTGCGCAGACGGTAACGTACTTAGCGTGCGCACCAAAATCGAATGCGTCGTACATGGCATTGCAGGCCGCGCTCGAGCTTGTCGACCGAACCGGTTCCCTCCCAATTCCGTTGCCGCTGAGATCTTCTAAAACTGCGCTTTCGAAATCTCTTGGCTTCGGCAAAGGATATCAGTACTCGCACAACGGCGCGAAGGGCTTTATTGATCAAGATTTCTTACCTGCCGAGGTCGCAGGAACGCGCTTCCTTGAGTTGTCTGGGCGAGGCTTCGAAAAAAACATGCAGCAGTATTACGACTGGATTCGCGAACAGAGATCTAAATCTCAATCGGATTCGTCTTAGAATGTGCGCTTGGCGATCAGCGAGATACACGGCTGACCACCGTGTACAGTTTTCGAGTGTTTTGTGTTGGCGGGAATATCAATGCGGTCACCGGGGCGAAGTAAAAGCTGATTGCCGTTGATGTCCATAATCAAATTTCCCTCGACGAGAATACGAACCTCATCAAACGGGTGGCGATGCTCTTTAAGATTTGAATGCGCGGGCAGAGATTCCACTTCCGGCGCAAGCCCCTCGTTAACGAGAAGCATCTTGAGCTGCTGTGGAGAAGGAAGACTCTGGCCGGTCCAACGATTGATAAGCATGCGATCAAGATTGCTCAGTCTCGATCCGATGTCACTCTCCACCGCGACGCTCTTAAAGAGCGAACAAACTTCGAAAACGTCTCGCGACGAGGCGTTTCGCATTCATCCCAGTCGAGTTTTCAGCCTCGCTTTGAGACTCGAGGACTAGGGCTATTAAGTGCCAGAAATCAGACGACGATACCTTGGCAGTGGCATTGACGCCCCCCGAGCTACATCGATGTGGCAGGAGGATCCGCTTGGACTGTTCGACCGCAACATTGAAACAGCTCGAATTACTCAACTCGATTTACGATTTTGTCCGTCGCTCAAAAGAGCTGGATGTGCAGTTCGTCGAATCGTCGATTTTAAAAATTTCTCAGCGTATCGACGGCCACGTTCTTTTCCTCGATGCCGGTCGGCTACAGGATATTTTGATGCGAACAGATGCGGACGGTCGAAGCTTCGTTCAGGTCAATTTTCACGACAGTCTTAAGATTTTAATCACAGAACGACTGATCGGATTTAAGCCGATGTCTCGCCGGTCAGCAGCGCCTGGCGGGGCGCCATCGCAGAGTGTTTCAGCTAAGCTTCCGCGTGTCGTTACAACCCCGGACTTAATGTCTGTCCTTGAGGCCCTCGAGGATGCGGCTGATAGCGAAGATCGAGATCTTTCAGTGCTGCGTGACCTCTTTGATTCGATTGTTTGCGGCGCCGAACGCGTTGGCTTTGATGTGAATCGTGAAAAAGCATGGCTGCTTCCTTATCTCGGAGCTACCCCAGGCTATCGGGCCAACGCTTAAAGTTTGAGTGTGAGGCAACCCATTCAGAAGCGACTTTCCCCGGCTTCGCTCCTTTCGCGAGAGAGTTTTTGCCCTCAAATTGAGCTCCTGCAACGATATATGCGTCTTCTTTAATTGAATTTCGTGTGCCCATTGACATGTCCGAGGCGAAATGGGATTCGAGATCACGCTCTGGCGAACGGGTAACCGAACGCCTCAGACGCCAGCGGTTTAAAAGTTGATTGCAAATAGTAATCAATTCCCGAAATCCGCTGCCGAGATTCGATCGTGGGGGCATAGCTCAGCTGGGAGAGCATCTGATTTGCATTCAGAAGGTCGCAGGTTCGATCCCTGTTGCCTCCACCAATTTTCTTCGAACACATCCCAACGCGTGAAATCGAAGAAAAAATCTAAGATCAAAACGAAAGTTAAAATCCAAAGATAAAAACCAAACATAAAATCCGGTC
>JALHOI010000020.1:0-1164 GCA_022843085.1 Pseudobdellovibrionaceae bacterium | reverse complement strand
AAACATCCTGACTTGGATAAATGACCGGTTGAGCTTCGCCAGGTTTTTTTATGTCCGTCAGTCTTACATCTCACTCTTGCCTCTCACTCTCGTTCGTAGCCGCTATGAACGTCAGTTCGACTTGCTCGGTTCAACGAGCTGAAATCTGCCGACTCACAGTTTCAAACGATAATGACGTGGCCCGCGCTTACCTACCGTCTTTGTGCGACGTTCCTGACCCGAAGTTCTCTCTTTTGCGCCCAGCGCAAGTCCTACTTGAACTCTAAGACCCTATGGCCATCGCAGGTCTTCATCTTCTTTGGCTAAATTTAATTATCTTTCTGACTTATGGTTTCTTGAAACATATTGATTTATAGTTTTGCGGGTGGGCGGCCGAACACGTGGCGATGAATCAGGCTAGCGGCGGCTTTGTGATTCACAGGCGCACTGGCTATGGCCATTCACGGCTTAGACCGAATCATCGGTTAAACCTAAGTTCGTCCATGTTTTGCGCGTGGCTATCGTGTTTGTTTGTCTTTGGTTTTTGCGAGTCGGCGTGTTTTTTCCGGTTCAGTTCCAAAAAAATCTTTGAATTCCATCGAACCTTCGCCGTTGACCTCATGTGCACACGGGTTTTGCCCGCTTTCCACGCGGGTTTGCAGCCACGGCGGCCGATTCACCGTCGCCCGATTCGCCAAAGTTGATCTCCATCCGATCAAAATGAAAGGAATTCTCAACAGACGAATTGCTTAAACTCATGGCACAAATCGCCATTTTTGCAGTTTCCCTCAGCAAAATGACCCGAATTCTCTGGTTCCAAAATAGGTCGTTCGCAACACCAAACGGGAATTCATAATTTTCTTTGCAAAGCCATTGACCTGAAAGGCCACCTTCACGTAGAACCTGTCTCTCCGCTTCGCATCGCTCTTTGAAAACTGAATAGCTAGCAAATATGATGTTTGGGTACTCGAATTGGCCAAACAACAGATGAACTAAGGGTTAAACCTTCGCTCCTCTGAATGTTTGAAGTCATCTGTACAGATGACACAACTCGATCCTCAGCAATGTTGGTCGCCGGTGAATGATTTATCAGACAACGTCGACATTGTTCCGCTGAGAATTGAAGCCAACTGAGTTTTAATTTTGTAGAATTTAATAGCTCTGACTTTTCAGAGACTTAAAAGT
>JALHOI010000019.1 GCA_022843085.1 Pseudobdellovibrionaceae bacterium | reverse complement strand
GAAAAATGTTGACGTCACTTAAAACGTGGGTCGAGGTCGAACAAGGCGAAGCAAGTGTGTTTCAAAAAAAACTCGGAGAAGCGACGATGGCGTTGCGCGGCAGCGTCGACACCAAAGCCACAACAAGCAGTCAACTTATTGAAACGGCAAAATATTCGCTTTCAAGCCCTTCCCTCAAGTTTCAGCAGATTATGGAGACGAAGGCGCCTGATTCAAATGACCCTCTTTTAATCGATTCGCTGCGTGCGCCTTCGCAGGCCATTAATCCCTTTGCAAAAGTCAAAGCCCTGCGAGAGCTCATCGCCGCCTCGAACCCGTCGGTTGTTCCGCTTGAAGATCAAAGTTTAATTGCTCGGACCAGAACTTTGTTCGAAGCCTCAGGGTCAACACTTCGCAATTATCTTTCAGACGGGATTGAAGGTTGGGTCGATCGAATCAACAGCAGTAGCGACCGCGAAGTGACAAGGCGAATGGCGACACAACTTTGTGGACTCGCATTCTCGCTTCCGCATTCGAGTGCTGAAAATTCGCTTTCAAGTTGCCGAAATATGATGCCGCCGGGAATGGTTCCAGCGACAGGTGCAAAGCGCGACTCGCCCGATTGCACTTACGTTGATTACTTGAGAAAGCAGACGCGCGAAGAGGGTAATCGCGCTGGCCAGCCCGTGAATTTACCTAGCAGCAATCGGACGGTGAAATAAGATGCGCAGCTTGATGCGTGAGACTAGCTGTCTGATCTTTTTACTCTTCTTCGTAGTGATTGGATGTGTCAGTTCTGGTGAAGATCGATCATTCGTAGAACGACCAGTCGTCGAACGATCAGTGGCAAACTTCGACGGCGGCGAACGAGCTGCATGTCGGGATTCTAGCGATTGTCGAGCGCCGTTTATTTGCCGAGCGCAATGGTGCAAACTTCCGTCATCTCTGGGCGAAGCATTTGAAAGTTGTGTTACGGGTCGCGACTGCCTTTCGGGTTATTGCCGATCCGGTGAGTGTCTACCGTCGATGAATGCTCCTGCTGCGAACGGACGGGCTTGTCTTGGGGGTTCGGGCAATTGCCGGTCGGGAAATTGTGGCAATGATGGAATCTGCCAACCATCGGATTCACACCCCAATTTTCCGGGCCAGGCTTGTCGTGTCGACTCGGACTGCGTGGGACGCTGCGATCGGTCGCGCCAGCCGTCAATCTGCGCATCGACTGAGATTGGCGGCCGTGCAGATCGGGTTTCACAGTGCACTGAGATCGCCAAAAGCTGCACTGTTTCTTCAGATTGCTGCTCGGGAAACTGTTTTGAATCAAGGTGTGTCGGGCGTTTGTCTCGTGAATGCCTAAAAGGACAGTGTGACGGTGCGGCTGGAAGAATTTGTGCATCGCCAGGCACAACCGTTTCGCAACCCTTTGAATGTTGTAGCGGAAAAGCGTTGCGTTCAGTTTGTGTTTCCGACTTTTCGCTGCCGACACAAGTCTGCACCCGACCGGAGCATTGTCGATCGGGGTTTCGGTGCGACGTACGAACGCGAATCTGCGTCGCCGAATAAAAGACGGCGTTGCCAATTCACACTCTCGCAATTTGGCAATCTTTATGATTCAAGCTAGTGTGCTGGCCAATGTGATGGTTTTTTGGAGAGAGGTCTCTTGGCCGTCTCTCATTGGTTGCATCTGAGGCATTTGGGGAGATAAATGCGTGCTGGGTTAACTCATTTTAAATCGCTGTTCAATCTGAACGAGGTGCAGACTGTTGTTGGCGTCCTGGTTTTGATTTACGTCGCAAATACGGCCGACCTAAGTTCGGCGTTGCTTGTCGCGTCCACACTCTTCTTAGCTTTGGGAATCTCATCTGCCGTTCACAGCGCCGAAGTTATTGCAAAAAGAATCGGGCCGTCGCTTGGAACGCTGGTGTTGGCCTTGTCTGTCACAATCATCGAAGTTGCTTTGATTCTAAATCTTATGAGCAGCAACCCGGCAACGGCGTCGACGCTGGCGCGCGACACAGTGTTTGCTGCGATAATGATCGTCACAAATGGTATCGCAGGAATCTCGATTTTATTGGGAGGCCTCAAGCACAAAGAGCTCGGCTTTCAACCACTCGGCACCAGTTCATTGATGGGTTGCCTTACGACACTTTCCGTCATCACGATGGTGCTTCCGAACTTCACGACGACCACGGCAGGGCCGACATACAGCTCGGTCCAGCTTGTTTTCATTTCGTTTTTCGCGCTCATTATCTATTTCGCTTTGGTTTGGGCGCAGACGAAAACGCACAAGGACTATTTCGAAATGATCAGCGAAGCGCAGCTTCAAAAATTGCAGATTCAGAATTACATGCCTTCGAAGGCAAAAACGATCGTTAGCTTTGTTAGCCTAGTATTATCACTGACGGTTGTCGTCGGGCTTGCTAAGGTGCTGAGTCCTACAATTTCTTCGTTTGTTAGTATGGTTGGCGCACCACAGTCCGCCGTTGGAATCGTTGTAGCACTTTTGGTTCTAGCTCCAGAGACGTTTGCGGCGCTAAGAGCCGCGAAAGCGAATCAACTGCAAACCAGTTTCAACTTAGCCCTCGGCTCGGGTGCAGCGAGTATCGCGCTGACGATACCCGTCGTCGCGGTCTATTCATTGATTTCAAATCAGACTTTAGCTCTCGGTCTAGATTCTAAAAGTATAACGTTTCTCGCCCTTACGTTTATTGCAGGAAGCTTCACGTTCGGGTCGGGACGAGCCACGGCCTTAAATGGTATCGTTCATCTCATCATTCTGTTCAGTTACCTCGTGATCTCATTTATTCCCTAGTAATATTCCGTCGAAAATCGCAGGACTGGGTTTTGGGCATTAGCGGCTTTTTTTCCGATCGCCATTGAGAAGCGCGGCACGTGCGGACTTATGTGCGTGGCCCAAAGACTTTCTACAAAAAGGTATCTTGAGTTCTTTAAAATTCGGCTCGAAACCGTGCGTTTCCGCCTTCAAAGCTTGGAACTCGAGTCCATTCGTCGAGGTCAAAATTAAGAGCGATGAGAAGCCGGGAACTATTGAAGAAGCTGAACTCGTATGCGGCTTGAAGCCGTCCCTCAAGCGATTCCAGTTTCTGTGAAGCCGGTGTAAGCGACGTGTCTCCGAACGTCTTGAAGTCGGTCGCTTCGATCGAAAGTTGAAAATAATCGTAAGGATCAAACTGATCGTTTGTTCGTCGGATCGTTTGCCAGCGACCTGTCACGCTTGGAAGTAAGCTCTGATGAAAGATGAGTGCGCCATTTTGATCGATCCATTGCCGATCAGCTGCCATAATCGCGTACTGGACCGTCGACGACGCGCTTTCACGACCTCTATGGTAACTCAGCCGCAGAAGTTTGCGGTCAAGACGCCAGCTCTCGAAGACCGATGTGCCACCGGGTAGGGGTTCACGTCCCTTGAATGTTGAGTCATTCTGAAATTTGAAAGAGATGAGGTCGTCTTCACTCACGCTTAGGCTTGCATCAAAAAAAATAAGTTTTTTCTCGTACGAAAAGGTTAGATCTTCTTGGGGAATGTTCCATTTAAGAGACCGGTCAAAACGAAAACCTGCCCGCAGGTTGATGTTATCAGATTGCCACGTGCTGGTTGAACCGATCGTAAGCGGATCGCCGCCAAGAAATCGATCTGGCTGGTCATTGTGGTTGCCGCGCGTGAAGTCATGAAACGTGACATACACCCGAGTCAACCACCTCGAGAGATGGTCTTCTTGAGTCGGGCCAATAAGAAGCGCTAATCCAAAATCATTATCACGCTTGTAGTGGGCCATTTCTCCATAAATATTAAGGCGAATCCAATTTGAAACTTTCTGACTGAGTTCAAGGATATGTCGCGTTTGGTTGATTTCACGATCTGACTGAGAAAAGTATCGAAATTGAAAAACCAGGGTATCATTCAGTTTCGTTTCAAGTTTTGCGCGCGTGTAAATCATGAACAGCTGGTTTGAAAGACTTCCAACTGTCGTATCGAGCGCTCGATTCGCTTTGAAGTAAGCCGCGTTCCAAGAATTTGGCAGAGCGTAAGAATTGGCAATCGACTGGTACTCGCGATCAATTTCGCGAGGTGTCTCGATTCGCTGTCGTTCGATTTCGGAGAGGCCCTGGTACTCGGGTTCGATATCGAAAGCATGACCGAATATCGGGTAAATAAGTAGGGTCGCCACCGCGGCACCAAACGAAACTGCTGAAAACACCTTGTCGATAGTTCGCAACACGAGCTGCACCTGCTATTTCTCCTGCACTTCGGTGGCCAGTTTTATCGTCTCACCGTGTTTCAGTACAAAAAAATTCTCGGGGCTGATGCTCGCTGCAGTCAATGCGATCGCTAGGTCTTTTGGCGGCTGATCGAGTGACTCTCTCGTCAATTCAAAAGTGCCCCAATGAATTCCCAATGCAGACTTCGCTTGCAGGTCCTTCATGATTTGAACGGCCTCTTTCGGAGAAACATGCGCCGTACCCATGAAGTCTCGAGGTTCGTAGGCTCCGATCGGAATCGCCGCAAGATCTATTGGCCCGAATCGTCGGCCGATTTCTGTAAAATCCTGACTGTAGCCAGTGTCACCTAGATGGATGAATCTAAAAGGACGAGCGCCAATGACGTCGATAAGAAAGCCGGCCCATAAAATTTCGTTTTTGTCGAAGAAACCTCGACGGCTCCAGTGGTGTGACGGCGTTGCGGTGACCGATACTTGATCGTTAATTTGAAGGCGGTCCCACCAGTCAAGTTCGTGAACGCACGTGTAGCCGCGCGCACGAAACCATCGACCCATTCGAAGCGGCACGTAAGCACACAGTTTTTCAGAATCCTTCGATTTCTTCAGAAGGCTGACGATGGTTTTTTCGTCGAGGTGATCGTAATGGCTATGGGAAATGAAAATTGCATCGATCGCAGGCAAATCGTCGATCGATAACGCAAGCTTCACTTTTCGTTTCGGCCCCGCGAACGTAACGGGACTCGCGCGGTCATTGAAGATAGGGTCAAAAATTAAATTAAGCCCGCTGATCTGAAGTAAAACTCCTGCATGTCCAAGCCAGGTGAGCGCAGCCGCACCAGACAAAGCGTCGGCCGGTAACAAGTTCGGCGCGGCCAACGAGTTCGCTTCAAATGCTTCGTAGCCTATCGTGGGCGGCTTCGCTGTGAACTCACCCGAGGCGAACTTCCACATCGTTGAAAAAAAGTTCTTATCACCGTCCCCCGACGTTCCGTCTGAGTTGACGAATCCTCCACTTCGGTGATGTGGCTTCGACGGATCAAGACTTGGGCTGGCGCACGCCGTTAGAATCAAAATAGTCGCAAAGCCGCCGATGAATTTAAAACCTCGAAGTCTCACGGAAAATCCAATCTCTGAAATCGAATAAATTTGTCTCGTCAGAAAACGTAAACTGTTTTCAAACAGAACGCTTGAAAATTTACCTAAGCGCCATTTGAGTCAACGACAATGCAGTATCAATTTTTTCGGCGCTTGTTTCACTTTCGTGTTTTCACATCGGTCGTCATTTTTGCAGCACTGACTTGCTCGACGGCGATGGCCTCAGCCAACTTGGCAGATCTCAAGAAGCCTCGCCACTTTGCGGTGATCCGGCATACGCGTGCACCCGGCACCGGTGATCCGGTTGGGTTTGAACTTGGCAACTGTAAGACCCAGCGCAACCTCTCGGCTGACGGCATCGCGCAGGCCAAACGATTGGGCGAGCAGCTTCAACATGCTATCGGTCGCGACTTTTTTGTTTATACAAGCGAATGGTGTCGATGCGTCGATACAGCTCGGTTACTTCGCGGTCGCAATCCACAACCGTTGAAAGCTTTGAATTCTTTTTTTCAAGAACCGAGTTCCGACGAGGCTCAAACGAGAAACCTTAAAAGGTGGCTCGATGCGAATCTACAGAAACGGCACCCGCTTGTTTTGGTGACGCATCAAGTGAATATCACAGCTTTAACCGACGTCTTTCCTGCCGAAGGCGAAGTCATCGTTCTCAAAATGGAGAACGATAAAATCGAAATAGTAGGTCGAAACTAGAGGTCAGTTAATTGCTGCAAAGCATGGCATGAGCCGCTGTCAGAACCTGCATGTCCCGCCACCTTGAAGGCTGTAAGGTTGAATAGAGCTCACTTGTCTTTTGTGCAGCTAGGCAATCGGCCCGCACATCGATTTGATTCATCGACCCAACGTCAGGAATAAGATGTTGAATGTTGCGGGGCTCGAGCGGAAAGAGAAACAAGTCGCGCTCACGAAGTTGATACGTTTCGGCGATACTGGCTTTGAGGTCCCGGTACACTTCAATGTGAGGTTTGATTCCAAGTGTTTGATTGGTAAGGCCCGATGGCTGAAAGAAGAGGCCTTCAGTTTGCCACAATCGAAAACGCCCGCGCGTGTAGCCCGAGCTTTGCACCGAGCCTTTGCCGAAGCTGGTTTGACCTACGATCAGCGCACGATTCCAATCTCGAAAAGCACCCGCTATAAGCTCCGAGGCACTCGCCGAGTAAGCGTCAATCAACACAGCAAGTTTTCCGAAATAGATTTGCTGGCCAGACGACGTCGACTCTGAAATGCCATGATCGAACAGCTCGATCGAACGAGTCAGTGCAGCCAGTGCAGCCGGATCGCGCAGCCGAGCAAGGTAGGCCTGGTATTCAGGAAGCTTTATTGTTTCAGGGCCTGCTTCGGCCATCAAGACTTCAACTTCGTTCTTGACGATGGCTTGGGCGCGCTGAGCCGCCGAGCCCTCGCTTGCGGGTGGATAAAAAATCATTTGTGTCGGGCTCGTCGTACCTATCTTTTGCTCGCGGTACGCAATCGGCTTTCCGGGGCCGATGAAGAGGCCTGCGATGCACTCGGTTATTGTCAGCGAGCCGCCGCCATTGCCCCGCAAATCGAGCATAACATTCTCAATATTTTGCTGGGTGAACTTTTTAAGTTCGGTTGCGATTGCCTCGCATCCTTCGTTGTACGTGAAGTTTTCAAGTTTGATAAGACCGACAGTGTGGCCCCCAATTTGATTCGTTGAAGAGCTAACGACCGGCGTCTTTACCTCACGTCGATAGGCACGGATTTCTAAAGTGCGGTCGCGACGCTGAACTTGAAGATCGATTGGCCCGTCGACGGGGCCGCGAATCAAGCTGCTAATCATTTCACGTCCCAAGCCGCGAACAATTGTTTTGTTGATCGCGACAATCGTGTCGTCCGTTTGAAGCCCTGCCTCGTGTGCGCCAGACCCAGCAATTACGAATTCAATCGTCGCGCCGAGGCGGGTTGGCACGTAGCGAATTCCAAGGCCTGCAAACGACTCTTCTTTTGACGAACTTGATTTTTCGAACTCTTCGTCGGCTCGCCAGTCAGAGTGGGGGTCGCGACTCACGTGGATAAATTCGTTGATTGCAGAAACGATCGCAGTTTCAACTTTTGCAGGTTCAAGCTTTTGCAGATAAGTGCGGTCGAGGTGCTGTAAGACATCATCGATGACATCGTTCGAAGCTACCTTAAAGTGGTAGTACGCCGCGCCGAACGTATCTCGAAAATCAATTTGTGTGCGCTTATTCTCGAGATAGAACTCTCTCATCTGAGAAAGCTCGACATCGACGGCTTTGTCGCCGAACGAGGCTTCACGGTTGCGGTGAACTAAGGTTATGTTGTTGGCGTTCAACGCCAGCCGGGTTTGGTTCAGCTTGAGAAAATCGGTACTGGTCGTTTGTGTTTTAAGGTGAAGCTCAGGATCGAGGCTCGCCATCAACACTTGCAAAGACGAGATGCAGGCGAGGTAGTTTTGTTGGCTAGCCCGACAAGTGTCACGATTGACGTAAGTTCGCATGAAGTCCAAGTCGATTTTCTCATCCGAACGTGCCGCGGGTGCTGCAAGTGAGAAAACAACAAACCACAGAGACGCAAACACGATACGAACCACAAGAACCCCCTCTTCGCGGACACAACGGTCTTACCAACCTGTGCCGAAAGAGTTCGCGATGCTTTTTGAGAAGTGAGATAAGTAACTCTTATGACTGTTTGATTCCTGGGGAAGTTCGAGGGGTTCTGAGATTCAAGGTAGCGAGCGGCGCAACCCATCGGAAATAAAAGCCATAGTGGTCGACTGTTTCAAGCGGTCGACTGTGAATGAAACGCCCCAGAAATTGCGGTTTTCATAATTGATACTTATGGCTCGCGT
Source organism: Pseudobdellovibrionaceae bacterium (assembly GCA_022843085.1). Lineage (GTDB taxonomy): Bacteria > Bdellovibrionota > Bdellovibrionia > Bdellovibrionales > JAMPXM01. Next base: position 8,085 of record JALHOI010000019.1, on the reverse strand, counting down.
TAGCTTAGACCAATGTGCCGTACTTGCTCGATCAGAATTGTCGTGCCCGTGATCAAAACAACCCGAAAAGCATACCCAAAGCGAAGCTTGCGATTAGTCCTAGCCCAGCGATTCCAATTGCGAATTTAAAAACTGAGTTCTTCAGCAAAAACTTTTTCAGTGATCTTCCAGAACTTATCCTGTTTTCGGGCAATGATGAAAGCAGGCATTCTATAAAGTGCCTGAAATTTAATGGCATCGGTGGCTGATCGAAATTCGATTGCGAGTTCGGGCCGTCTTAAGTGTGAACGTAGAAAGTTTATGTTGAAACGCTTTATCGATGATGGACTTTCGAAAAAGTACGCTTCGCTTAAAAACTGCGAATCGGCGTCGTAGTACCGAATTTCGAGATATTTGTTTGAATTCTTGTCGATTCTTTCCTCGAAAGTTACTCGGTCGGGAGTCATCACGTGGGAGTATTTTGACAGCTTCGCTTGTTTGAGCTTTGTATCGGCATCGATCAGCTCGGTTTTACAGTTTTCGCAAGCGCGCGCGGTGATATCGTTTTCGCGACCACAAGAGTGGCAAATTTTCGATCGGTAGCGAAACGTGCACGGCGTTATCTCGAAGGTGTGAGGATCGCGCGTGAGACCTCGGCATTTTCGACCGAAGTGTTCAATAACCTCACCATCGATGGCATAACCCCAAAAACTGTTTTCAAAATTGCAGACAGGGCACTGAACTAAGACCGGTACGGTATCTTTCGCCGGGCGCTTCTCGTCAATTTCGGGGGCGTACAAATCGTGGTCGACACCCGTGTAGTCGAGTATGTAGCAATCTTTCTTCGAACTGTTGAGGCGTAGCCCGCGCCCAACAATTTGCTGATAGAGGGCGTTGGATTCTGTTGGGCGTAAAATAGCAATCACGTCGACGTGTGGCGCATCGAAACCCGTCGTCAACACTGATACGTTCACAAGATACTTGAATTCTTTTAGTTTAAACGCGCCGATGATTTGGTCGCGTTCGTTTTGATCTGTGTCGCCTAACACCATTCGTGCGTCGCCGTGTGGCAGATAGGTCATGATTTCTTTTGCGTGATTCACGCTCGCGCTAAAAATCATGACGCCTTGGCGATCGTAACGTTGGGTGATGTCGATGATGTTGCGAATGATAAAAGGTGTAAGCCGCTTTTGACCCTTTAAAATATTCTCAATTTCGATCTCGGTAAACTGGCGATCGCCGTCGGTTAACTCAGAGAAATCGTAACACGTGACTGGAATATCGATTTTCACTGGCACAGTCAGAAAGCGGTTTTTTATCATGTAGGCGAGAGGCAGTTCAAAAACACATTGTTTAAAGAATCGCTTCTTTTTAGACTTCACTTCGTTTGAAAAAGAAAATTCGTAAATCCACCCAAGGCCCATTCGGTAGGGCGTCGCGGTTAGACCTAAAATGCACAGCTCGGTGTTTCGAACGCGCAGTTTAGCAATCACCTCTTGATACTGTGTCGACCCTTCTTCAGCGACGCGGTGGCATTCGTCGATCACAAGAAGCGAAAACTGGTCGAAAAAGTCGTCTGAGGCCCGTGCAACCGATTGAATACTGCCGAAAATGACTTTTTGACTGTGATCCTTTTGCCCAAGCCCGGCCGAATAAACTCCAGCCTGCAGACCATAGCTTTGGTATTTGGCGTGGTTCTGTTCAACCAACTCTTTTACGTGCGCAAGTACAAGCACGCGTCCGCGTGCAATGCGCGCGAGTTCAGCGATCACAAGGCTTTTGCCTGCACCCGTTGGAAGTACGATGACGGCCGGTGACCGATCTTTTTTGAAAAACGCGATCGTGTTTTTGACGGCTTGCTTTTGGTAGTCTCGAAGCTCATACATCATTTTGAGACAACCTCGGTGTTACGACGCTGCAAACGTGGCAAAACTGTTAGACACCTACCCAAAACTTAGACGAATTATTGATCTTTCTCAAATATAGCCTTTCGCGGACGGCCCAGTCGTTGCTGCTTCGACCTGTCATGAAGACCCGATTGCTGAAAACTACAGTTCTGAATTTGACGCTGACTCTGACTTTGGGTTCCCTGTCGCTTTCGCTGTTGACCAACTGTTCTCCCGCAGAGTTCCGATTTTATTCAGAAGAGAAGCAGGCGGCTAACGGCGCCCAGGGTACTCCGGTCGTTTGTGATCCTTTTGATTCTTCGAACATCGTGCCAGCGAAGTCAGGTCTAAGAGGCAGCATCCACTACCTCACGGCGTCCCAGCCGCACTACCAGTCAAGCACGGATATTATTAAATTTGGAACGAAGGTGAACGCCGAACTTTACATGAACCAAGTGCATGTGCCAGAGCGAGAATTCGATGCCGGGTTCGTCAGCGACGGCGGTGGAATCACCGATGATTCAGGGCGACTTTTGACAGAATGGTTTGCACTCAATCTTGAGAGTAAATTGAAACTCGCACCGGGCGAAACGCCAGGTGATTATCAAATCGCTTTACTCTCAGACGACGGAAGTTCGCTTTATTTTGCGGATCCCTCAAAACGGGATGACGTGTTCATAAACCACGAAGGCGACCACTCGACGACTCTCGGCTGCGCTTCACAAGTGATAACGATGACAGAGAAAAGCGTGATTCCGTTCAATCTGCGTTACTACCAGGGACCTCGCAATCGTATTGCGCTGTCGATCTTGTGGCGCAAAATTCCGGCCGGTGGTTCTTTGCGAGAAGTTGAATGCGGTCGCGGTGGTAACGATTACTTCTATAACCATGGCACGGCAACGACAGCGGCAACGCCTCGCGCCCCCTTCAATGGTTTGTTAGCTCGTGGCTGGAAGCCACTATCAAATTCTAACTTTGAATTACAGTCGGGTTCGAATCTTTGCGCGAAGTGATTGACCGATCTTAACGGACCTCGCTAGCCTCGCGTCTGAACGAGCGGGGTGGGCTGAATGCAGGTCAAGAGTACAAATCGTCAGATTGTGGCATCGGCCCTCGCGGCACTCACCTTAGGTTATTTATCGTTCGTTTCTCAACCGGCTAAGGCCAATCTTGTTGGCGTCGGTACCCAAAACTTTAATCCTGTTACCGATGGTCTTGATTTCGTGACCGTGCATTCTTCGAAAACTTTGAAGCCCGGGGTCTTTAACTTCGGTGCGTTTCTAAACTACGGTGTGAACACGCTTCCTTACGTAGATACGGGTGTTCAAAGTCGAACAGAACTTAATGATTCGCTGACGAGTTCTGACCTTAGCGTAGGCGTCGGAATATTAAAAAACTTGTCTATCGGCATGAGTTTACCTGCGGTTTTAAACCAAACCGTCGAACGGCGTGCGGGTGTTCGCGGTGATTTCTCGGCGAACGGCAGTACTGAAATTCGTTTCAATACAAAGTATCGTTTCGTCGGCGAAGATAAAGGTGGCCTCGCGGCTGTCGGCAGTCTCAATTTGCAACGCACGCAAAATGACCCGTTTGCAGGCCAAAATGCAGGGCCGACCTACAATCTCGAGTTAGTCTACGACCGCGAACTCAACCGCAGGGTCACGGCAGCGGTGAACATCGGCTACCGATTGCGAGATCCCGGCACGCCAATCGCCGGCACACTGATAGAGCCCATGCGAGATCAGTGGATTGCCTCGGCAGCAGCCAGCTATCTCATTGAAGAAAGCGATACCAAGGTCATCGCTGAAGTCTTCGCCGCGTTTCCAGCTCAAGAGCAGGGTATAAACCCGACACGCAACCTGACGTCTGCTGAACTGCTGTTGGGCCTTAAGCAAGACGTCTCGCAGACATTGGCTCTTCACATCGGTGGCGGTACCGAATTGATACAAGGTGTGTCGTCGCCCGACTGGCGCGTGTACACAGGCTTAAACTACACCTTTGGCCCTGTATGGGGTGAGTCCGCGCCCATCGTACAGCGAGTCTCGACCGCCCCGGAAGTTGTTCCCGTAGCGGCAGCCTCGGTCGTCGAGCGATTCACGATCGGAAGCATCTTATTTAAATTTGATTCTTCAGAGATGATTCAAGGCTACCCAAAAATCTTGGCGGGTTTGGTTGAACAGCTAAAGCGGCAAAACTTTAAAAGTCTTTCGATCGAGGGCTACACCGATTCAATGGGGAAGGCTGACTACAATTTCAATCTCAGCCTTCGGCGCGCCAATGCGATTCGTGATTACTTGATCAACGTCGAGAAAATTGACGGTGCGAAAATAAGCGCGGCGGGCTACGGGCCGACCCGGCCCATTGCAAACAACGGCAACTACCAGGGGCGCCAAGAAAATCGGCGCGTTGAGTTTGTGATTAGTCGCTAGCGATCTAGCGAGACGTCGCTCTTCGAACAGTCGTCGTTGCCGATGACGAGATCGGTTCGCGTTCTGAAAGAATGTCGTTCAATTCAGACTGGCCACCGTTTGATCTTTCAACCGAAATCGGAGCTGGCGCAGGACCGCTTAGGCGAGCCCCTTGAACTGTCGAAGCTTGTGCCGATTCGACCGGTAGGGCCGCGCCGATGACGGCTCCGACGCCCATGACCATAGTGCCGACGCCGAGTGTTTTAAACCAGGTAAGTTTTTGAGTGTCGTCAAGCATGGCGACGTCGTTTGCGGAGTAGATGGTACCTTGCAAAAATTTGTATTTCCGGTCGGATTTGCGGCTGTGGTAGGTCACGTCGGTTTCTGCCCGATATCTTGTCTGGCTCGCCGCGTCGACGCGCGTTCTAGATTCGACGGGCGCGGACGTTGGCGACGGCAGCGATGTTTTGGAAGCCGCCCTTCGTGCCGCACGATTTCGTTTTTCGGCTGCTTCCTGTTCGGCTCGAAGTCGATCTTGTTCTAACGCATGCGCGTGGGTTCTTGCGGCGACATCGGCGATATGGGCATTTCGCCGGTCGACTTCGCGAATGCTGCGATCACGTTCTTCGATGCGCAGACGCTCTTCTCGCACATCAGTATCAACCCGCTCTTGGTAATCTCTGTCCCACAACTGCGCTTCGGCCGAGAGGGGCATCATCGAGAAACTGCAAATGATCGCGAAAAGAAGCTTCATGTGGAACCCCCAAGGATTCGGTTTAGAAAATTGGTTACTTTCAGTGGATGAGTAAGCAAGAAGTGTTCGCGACAGATTTTGAATCAAACTGAGACACTTCGTGTGCCGCCGTTAACAGGCATCGACTTATGCTGTTTAGATTTCTGACAGGTGTACAGCGCGGGTTGGCTCAATTTGTGGCCATCTAGCGCCGATAGAGTCGTGATGAATTTGCCGCTGTTGAGACTGGGCTCGAACCTCGTCTTGCTTGTAACGCTATTGTATCAACCCGATTCTCACGCCGAGATTCGAGAAGATCAGATTTACACTTTCGCAGAGTGTGCTCCGTACTCGCCAAACTTTGACGCTAGCAAAGAGCCCGATGAACGCCGAAGGGCGGCTCTAATTTTTGCGCGCCAGGAATTTGAAAAACTGCCGCCGGATTGGGAAAAAACACTCGAGGTCGGTCTTTCGCGACCTCAGAATTTTCCAAGCTGGGGCGCTGATCTTTTACCTGTGCTTCGTGCGGTCGAAAATCAGAATCGCAAACTCGAAACTGAATCATGCCGAGCCGATCGACCTGCTCCAGCCCTTATACACCCGATGATGCGGTCGCTTGCGACCGTTGGTCAGCGCCTCATCACTGAAATTGATACGACTGTTGCAAGTCAGCAGGAAGACGCTGACCGCGCCCTCGATTGCCTGAACCGTGTGTCAGAAGCAGACCCCGATGTTCTCACTATTCACAAGGGCGAAAACCCGACTGTGAATTTTCAAGCGCGGCAATTTTCTGCACCGAAGGGCGAAAATTTAAATTCAGAGATGTGTGCGGTTCTGACGAACTATCTCGTTCAAAATTTGACGGGGCGCCATACGCGTATGCGCTACTACATGGCAATGATCGATGGCCCGCCAGCAGCTGGTAAACCGCTTCAGCACGATGAACCGTTCTCTCGATTTCTGCTCGGCGATTCGCTCAGTAGTCAAAGTGAGTCTCGGGCTGAGGTCGCCCCAATCACAGCCGAAGAAATGCCCAAGCTCATCGCCTTTAGAAAAAATATGAAAACCGACCGACGACCGATCGATCTTTACGATCAGATTCTTTCCACAACGCCGGTGCTGCTAAAAATGAATGGCGGTGTGTCGGCTCAAAGTCTGAAGCTTGCTCTCAGCGAAATGAAAAAAGATCGCAGCGAAGAGTTTGGCGAAAATCGCCGCGAGCTACCTCAAGAGACATTTCTAAAAACAGTTTTAGTCGCACGGGCTATTGGTACGTTGCCACTTGAAGAACGTCCTCTGGCCTGCAAATCAGTTTCGCAACTTTATCGAAATCTCATTCAAAAATATCAGAAAAATCCAAGACTTCTTTCGGCGCTTGAAGCGGCTACGATTGTTGCGGCCGTGATTCCGAATCCTGGTACGTTTGCCGCTTGGCCCGCTGTCGCTAAGTTTTTTCTCGAAAGCCGAACGAAGCGCGCCGTCGGAGTGACCTCAATTTCAGCTGCTCAGAAAATCGCAGTGCAGTTAGAGCGCTACAACCGCGGAGTTCAGTTTTGTTCGCAGATCTTTCGCGAAAAGTTCGAAGCCCCAGAAGTTGATGGGCTTTGCGCGATTCGAGCAGACAACGAGATACTTCAAAAAGCCGAGGTTCAGGCGACGTCGAATGCATTGATGGGTACTACGGCTGTCGTTATGAGAAAACCGGTCAAGGCCGCACTAGAAAAATTAAAAGGGCCCACAAGGGCCCTGTACGAGCGTATCAAGCGTAGCCGTCAGTCGTCAGACCGGCCGCCAGACCGGCCGCCAGAACGGCCGTTAGACTGAAGGCCCCTCGTCGTTGACGTAAGAGTGCGGGCGCGGCGGAACAAAGACCTTAACGCTTGTTGAGTTACGCTTTTTGAGCGTCACGCCCAGCGGAAGGCGGCGCGGAAGCGAGAAGGTAAAGATGCTACCTCCGCCCAACAGATTCTTTTCAGCACGCACTGTACCACCATGAGCATCGACGACTGTTTTTACGATCGCGAGCCCGACGCCTGGCCCGAGATCGGCCGTTGTTTTTGCCTGCCAAAAGTTTTCGAAAATCGAAGCCAGACGCGATTCTGAAATGCCGGGGCCAGAGTCGATGACACTGATATTTACAAATTGAGCGTCGCTTTTGACTTTGACTTGAACCTTGCTGTTTCGAGGGCTGAACTTAACGGCGTTGCCGACCAAATTCGATAGCACGCGCAGAATACGTTCGCGATCGAGGTAAGCGAGGACAGACGCGTTCACAGCGTCGAACTGAAGAGTGACATCTCGTTTTTTTGCGATCGGTTGAAACATCGCGTACGTGTCTTCGAGCACACCAACCACGGGAAGTTGTTCGAGGCGCAAAGTTAATGCGCCCATATCAGCCCTCTTCTGGTCGACAATCGCACTGATAGCTGAATCAATTTCACCGACTGCAGTTCGAACTTGCTCGGAATGTTCGGGGCCAAGCTCATTAGACATCTTCATGAGATCAGCCAGCGGTTCTTTCATATCTTGCGCGACGGCTGACAAAACTTCGTCACGGTGAAGTGCTGAAGCCTGCGCGTCGACGTAGAGACGATCGCGCACGCGCAGCTGGGCCCGGCGGTTCACAAGCAGTCCGACGACCAGAATCGTCGAAGACAGAAAGAGCGCTGTGACTGCGGTCATGAACCACAGCATGTTTTTTGGAATCTGCGCTTGCGCTGCCGCTCCGGCCTGGCTGGCTCGATTTCGAGCTTCTTCGACGGCCGAGTTCTGTAGCTTACCGATCTTATCAAATTGTTCGCCGAGCTGGGCAAGAAGCGGGATTGTCTTTGAGTTATAGAACTGCGCGACGATCTTTGATTCAGTGGCCTTGTTGCGAAAGGCCATCGCTTGGTCGAAGAAATCGTTTTCCTGCTTTGCAATATCGCTGATAGTTTGGGCGATCGCCGCGATCTCATCAGACGGATTGTTGGCTACAAATTTAGCGACGCCAGCGGCGAGACGTTCTTTGTCTTCTTTCTGTCGATCAAACACCGACTTCGAGCCCAAAAGAAAGTAAGCGCGGCTATTCGAAATCTGC
>JALHOI010000018.1:1861-16256 GCA_022843085.1 Pseudobdellovibrionaceae bacterium | reverse complement strand
TTTGATTTCCAGGAATCGAGCTGATTCTTCATGCGCTGCTCGAGTCGTTGAAGCGCTCGAACCGGGTTTTGCCCGCTGGTGACGACAACAAAACTTCCCACCTGCGATGTAATTCGGCAGGACGCCTGAATTGCGCCTCGACTCTTCTTGATGGCTAATTTCAAAAACGAATCGCTTGGAGCGCTTAAGTAAATTCGATCAACGACGGTCGCGATTAAATTTTTCGTTTCGGGCTCGGGCTGAAACTCGACGAATTCAAATTTTACATTTTCAGTCAACACACTCCACCCCCTCTTCCTTGGAGAATCGACAAAGAGAGTGGTCATTCCGTTAGAAATGGCCACTCTGAATGGTTTGTTTCTGCAAACGATCGGTTGCGCGGCTGACCGCTATGAGACTTGAACGTCTTTCAAGTCTTTCGCTGCATCTTTCGCCGCATGTTTGGTCGAGCCCAGAAGCTTACTGAAAAAGCCCGTATCGCCAGTTTGAATTTGAACTGTACGACCTTTCGCGGCGTCCGCTTTCGGAAGGGCAACATTCAAGACGCCGTTATCGTATTGCGCTTGAATTTTTTCAGAATTGATTGAATTCGGAAGTTCAAAAGTACGTTCGAACTTGCCGTAGGCTCTTTCATGCCGAAGCGCCGATTCACCATTCAAGTCCTTCACCTCGCGATGTCTTTCGCCCGAAATCATCAAAGTGTTTCCTTCAACTTCAACTTTGATGTCCTCTCTTCTTACTCCCGGCATATCGAAGCTGACCAGGTAATGGTCTTTGCTTTCAATGATGTCGCAAGCGGGTAGAAACCCGATGGTATTCGCGTGAGTCGGTCGCGTCAGACTATTTACGATCCGATCGAAATCTTCGAAGATGTCACCGACCATCACGGATGGCGATAATGTTCGGTGCGACAATGGCCATTGAGTCGATAGCGGGTTTAACACTCTCATATAATACCTCCTGTGGTTGGTCGTGATTTTCTCACGATGTTTTTTTTCGAAATCGAATCTTGCTACAAACCTGGAATCAGCAACTCAACTGTCAAGTTCGCTGTTAACTTTTTAGGTTCTTGTCTTTGGAAACTTCAGAACAATTTTGTCGCCCTCAAATGTCATCTGCATTTTGTTTTCGTCGACATTTTCAGGTACCGAAAATGTCCGGGTGAACGTGGACTGAAAAGAGCTTTGGGTCGACATCTGCCGATCGTGAGTTTTGTCAGAAGTATGTTCCCTCTTCGAGGTCCCGATGATCGTTATCATCCCATTTTCGACTTTTGTCTGGACCGACGTCGAGTTCACATCGCCGACTTCAATTTCGTAAAAAAAGAAACTCTCGTCTTCGCGCGACAAGACGTCTTGAATCTTGGCGACACCGAGGTTGTTGAAAGTCGCCATTGGCATTTGATCAAAAATATTGTTTGGATCAAATAATTGATCATTCAAAATGTCGATGGGGCTTCGAAGTCCCGCGGTGTCATCATCACGCCAATCAAAAACCAAACCGTCGCGTGCGGGCTCATTTTTTTTCTCAGAAGAGTCGGTCAGCTTCAGAGCGCCTAAGGTCGCAAGCGCTCCAACCGCCGCACTCAGGGCCGGAACCAAAACTTGTTTAAAATTGAGATTCATCAGTCCTCCTCACAGCGACTTTTAAAAAAAGAATGGCAATGCACTTATCTCCGTCAAGTGAGGGTCGCAAAATTTTTTAGAAATTTAGTTTTTTTCAGTACTTGCCGCGCTTGCGGTGTCGCGTGGGTTTGTTTCAACGCGGGTCACAAACGGAATGTCGTTTGCCGGGCCGAATGACGAGAACGCCGCCAAGCTGCAGATTTCTGTAGTTGGCGGTTTCCGTACAGCTCGAGAAGCGAATCGCATTGTAGAAAAAATCGGGCCTCATGTGCAAAGTGCCGTGATGGTTTGTCTCACGGCTGCAAACTGCATTGTCGAGTGTCTTTACGAGTAGAACAGCGATCTAAAAAGCTCGCCTGGTGTGCAAGTCATATCGTTCGAAGTCGACGGCCCGCTGGCTGATTGGCACTGCGAAGCGCTTTGCCGGTGTCAAAGGGCTTCGAGACTTTGTTAAGAAAATCCATCATCGACTTTGAATCTTTTAAAATTCGAATTAAATCGCGACTGGCTTTGAGATCTTCCCGAGATGAAGATTTCGAGCAGAATCCCAACGTATAAGTCAGAAAAGTTTCAATATCGAAATATTCGAAGAACACTCTGTATTCAAGTTGGTCTAACTTCTTTTTCAAAGTTTTGCGGTCGGCCGCCGTTGGGTAGGTGAGGGTCAGCCAATCAAGTGCGAGGGTTAAAAAAGTGAACATCTCGAGTGAAATCTTCTTGTAGTAAGAGAACGGGTTTTTTGACGCCTCGAGAAGGTAATGCTCGAGCTCATGACTTTGGATATCCCAGATGCTCTGGCACTTCTGAAAGTAATCGGGCATCATGGGGTGCCGTTTTTTTCTTAGTCCGTAAAACTGCGCGGCGAAGTAAAATTCAGAGACTGAAGATAAGGATTCACCAAGAAGTGTCAGTTTCGGTGTGTTTTGAAGCGGAAGCTTGTATCGGTCAGTCAAAACATAATGAAAGCTATGGTGAACAAGGCTGATCGGGTGAAACTTGCCAGCAGCTCGACCACTTAGAAGCGGTGGTTCGACATCAAAATCCGTTGGGCGCCACCCAAGCTTATCAAGATACTTTCGATTCCAGATCGGTTTAATCTTTGAAGAGTCTTTTAACTTTCTGTCGAAAATATATTCGCTGAGCCAGGCAAACTCGGCCGAGACCTTATAGTCCTTGTACTGGTAAACGTTATGCTCGGTCGGAATGCGCGGCATTTTCACAGGTCGAGCCTAGCTTCTGATCTCTTTGCTGGCAAGAGTCAGCTTCGGAACCTCCGAATCACGCGATGAAACTTGACCCGGGGCTTGTCTCTCGATGTGATTGGCGGCATGACAATACTGGGCATCTACACGGGGCACGATCTAGGCGCATGTTTGCTGAGAAATGGCGAGATCGTTGCGCTCATCGAAGAAGAGCGTCTAACGCGATACAAGCATGGGCTGGCTCACCGGCTTTATAATATTTCCGAGCAATTCAATAATAATTTTGGCTATGTTCCTTGGGCCTCAATAAATTATTGTTTGGAGGTCGGTGGACTTTCGATCGACGATCTCGATTTGATCGTTGTTCCTCAACGAAAATTGAATTGGAAGACGCTGCTTCCGATTCGCGATAAGAAAAAGATCTGGATTATGGACGCGCCGGTCGATGGCGACCACCACTACTCACATGCCTTGTCGGCCTTCTGCGCCTCTGGATTTAGCTCGGCCGCGGTTCTTGTGGTCGATGGCAGCGGAACATCAAATGAAGAAGGTTTTGAAGCCGAGTCTGGCTACCGATTTCAGAATCCGAAGAAGCCCGGCAAACTTCTTTTCAAGAATCGTTATCCCTTCGATCATGTCGAACTAAAAAATGGCCTTGGCTGGTCGTATGAGTACATCACGACGACCCTCGGTTTCGTGAACAAAGAATTGCAGTTTCTATCGGATGCCGGGAAGACAATGGGACTAGCCGCCTACGGAAAGCCCAATCGAGAACTCGAGAAAGATTGGTTCAAGCTTGATGGACACCAGATTAATTTCGAACCTTTTCATCAGTTTTTAGTTTCGTCGGGCCTGAAGAATCTGATCAATTTTTCGTCGAACGAGAAAGCGCTTATCCAAAACGAAAATCAAATTTCGCAGTGGGCCTGCGATCTGGCTTACAAGATTCAGGCTGAACTAGAGAAAGCTCTTCTGCACCTCGTGGATCACTTGTTTAAGCAAACGCACGAAGAGAATCTCTGTTTCGCTGGCGGCGTCGCACTGAACTCAGTTGCAAACGGTCTGATTCGCCAACAAGGACGATTCAAAAACTTTTTTATTCAACCGGGTGCGGCAGATACGGGTCAGGCTCTGGGTCTGGCTTACGCCGGTCACCTCAAGCTTGCTCCGAAGATGCCTATTCAGCCCATGAAGCACGCGTTTGGCGGACGGGAGTACCCAGCCAGTGAAATCCGAGAGTTGTTAACTCTGGCCAAGATACCGTTTCATGAGCTCGGTAGTTCTGACGAACTGTCGGCGTCAGCGGCTGAAACTCTCGCGCGCGGTAAAGTGATTGGTTGGTTTCAGGGCGGAAGTGAGTTTGGCCCAAGGGCTCTCGGTCACCGCAGCATGTTGGCTGATCCTAGGCCGATTGGGATGAAAGATCACGTGAACAAGGTCGTGAAGTTTCGCGAACCGTTTCGACCGCTCGCGCCCAGCATACTTGAATCGCATTGTCCGAAAGTCTTCGAGATGGAGGGCACAAGCCCCTACATGCTCCAGGTCGCTCCAGTTCGAAAAAGTTGGAAGGACAAAGTGCCCGCAATCGTTCATGTTGATGGCACTGCTCGGGTGCAGACAGTGGACCCGGAAAATAATAAAACCTACTACGAGTTGATCTCTCATTTCCATCGGCTCACGGGTGTTCCCCTCGTACTGAACACATCGTTTAACCTGCGTGGGATGCCAATCGTCGAGTCGCCGTTTGATGCCCTGCAATGCTTTCTGTTTTCGCGAATTGATTCTCTTTATCTTGGTCGATTTGAAGTCGAGAGGCCCACGTTTGCGCATTATGTCTGCCGACTGAATCCAAAGTGGCGGCTGGTGAAAAAAACTTCGAAAGGATATGCGCCGCTTTGGTATCTTGAAGATGTTTTTACGTTTGAACTGGCCGAGCTTAGCGACCAGGACCTTTTGCCGAGCCTTTTGGCGCGCCTCGATGGAAAAAAGTCTCTGGCGCAGTTGATGGGGTTTGGCACGAAAATTAAAGCCGCCGACAAGAAGCTGTCAGATCGAATTGAACCGCTTTTGCAGGACCTTTTTCGGCGCCGTCTGGTTCTGCTCAGGCTGGGTGGAGTCAAATTTTGACCCGAACCGATGGGGTAAGGCTGGTGGTGGCCTTTTTGGTGCAAAAATGCGTGCTTTCGATTAAACTCAGAGGCGCGAGCCGACGAAGAGCATTAGAATTATAAGAAATAGAACTCGAAATTTGAACTGGTAACTAGAACTCGAAAGTTAAACAAGGAGACGAAATGTCAGCAGCCGTAAAGTCGAAAAAAGTCGCGAAAACAGCAAAAACACGCACTCTGAAGCAAATGCTTTTGAAAGTTAACAAGGCTGGCAACGTGAGCGCACCGTTCACATGCCGTTCGAATCCAGACCGATACTAGGTCTCAATTTGAAAGTCTGAGGCATTGGTCTCAGACTTTTTTCATTCATGGCGAAAAACTCTACCATGGCGAAAAATCCTACCACCGCGAATGATTTTAAGAGCAAATTGCCGACTCTCAAAACTGTCCTGAGTTACTCGAACCGAGATGTCGTTGACCGCTTCTCACGAGACTTCAACTACTCCCGCCTCTCTGCGCAGTTCATCTTTAAAGACATGCTTCGATTTCTCTGGATGACCCAGCGTGTGCGTTCTGAGAACTTCAAACGATTGCGGTCTCGGTCGAGACCATTCGATTTTCAGATGCTCGGGTTTTGGCTGCCAATTGATCAGATGTGGCATACGTTTATTGTCTTTACGGCCGACTACGCTAAGTTCTCGAGTGATTACTTCGGCTGTTTTATACACCATGAGCCGGGTCGCAGTGGCGACGGCGACACAGGCCAGGGCCTTTCTAAGGCCATGCTCAAGACCTACATGGAAGTCGTCTACGACGAGTTGGGAGAAAGGGTTTTAGAGCGTTGGTTTCTGACTTACCCAGAATTCGTTGCGAGCCAAAAAGTTTTGCCGTCTCAACCTATTGTTTTTCCACCAAAGCGCCGTCAACCAACGAAATCGCGAAAAGTTTGATCTAACGAAGCCATAGACTTTCGAATTTGGTTTTGATCGGGTGTCACGACAAGACTTCGTCCTGCTCGTCCGATCTCTTTTAGAAACTTGCGGTGCTGGGCTGCCCATTTGATAGCGTCAGCCAACTCTTGATGATTTTTTGGGTCGGCTTCAAGAAAACTCTCGCCCGAGATCTGGTTTTTTAAATTCGTCAAACTTTGCCGAATTTGTTTTGATACCACGAGGCACTTTCCACAGCGAAACACCTCAAGCGGCACTGTGGGCGTGTGTATAGAAATATTGAAATCACGTTCAAGAAAACAAATCACATCGGTAGCCCGAATGAACTCGGGCACTCGATCGTGTGGAATAAACGGCAAGACCCAAACGCGGTCCGACAGTTCGAGCTGCCTGACTTTCTCTAAGAACCTATTCATTTCAGAATTTGTTTCCGAACCGAGTATGACAAGCTGAACGAATATCCTTTTGCGCTTCAGTATTGCGATCGCCTCGAGAAGGTCATACGAGCCTTTTGCTGGATGAATTTTACCGTACATTCCAACGGTGAATGCCTTGGGCGCAAACGTTGTTTGGCTCAGCTCATGGTAGGCCGGGTGCAGTTCTGGATGTTTTTCTAATGCTTGTTTTAAAAACCGATTGATATCAAGGCGAGGACCGTTTGGGGCAAAACTTCGATGCTGTGGTTGGTATTCCGGCGGCCATAAATAGATATTTTTTTTCGGAATACCGAGCTCACGAAAGAAAGGCCTCAGCTCGGAAGCCGTCAAAACACCTTTTGCAGACTTTAACATTTCTAAATAGCCGCGTTGAAGGGACTCCTTAAAAAACAGACCGCCAAGATCACTTCCAGCGTGTGCAATGACGAAGGGCACCTTCGTCCATGATGAGACAAGTGAGGCCACGATACCGTAGGGCTCAAAATAATAGCTGAAAATTAAGTCACATTTTTTATCTTTCACGATCTTAACCGCTTCTGTTGCGAGATGCGAGACGAACGGTTTGGCCCACGGCACATACAGGCTGTCGACTTCTGGCTGTGACGAAACAACGTGCAGAGATCCGCCGCCTGCGAACTTCTGTCGTCTTCGTTTGAGGTCCTTTGTTGTCATCACCATACGAAAGTTCGGCTCGGCTTCGTCGGCATTCGTAATGAGCCAGACCTGATGGCCGAGGCGCGCCAAATCTTCCGCCATGTTCATGGTCAGCCGACTGACCCCCCCTTGAATGGGAGGCGCTTTTCCAATGATGCAGATTTTCAATTTTTTTTTCATCGCGGTGCCTTACCTAATCCGCCGTTGCGATAAAGAAAAAGTAACGCCTTTTGAAGGTTCTCGTCTTTTGCTGAATCGTGTGAGTTTGAGACTCGACGTCCTGACTGTATTTTTCGAACTAACGAGCGCAACGCGGCTGTCAATCGTACCGGTAGTTTTCGTCCGTTGCAGATTAGATATCCGGCGGACGCCGAAGTTTCGAATAGAAACACAGGAAACAGCCGCGACGGCCACAAATGCGCCTGCGAGCCAGGCTGTCCTGAAACGATCACAGGCGGATTCCAAAAACTGAAACTAGATTTTAGCTTTAGAAATTCGACAGCGAGCTTTTCGGCGCTCGGCTGCGCGCGCCGTGAAACCTCTGTTCGGAGCTTCGTCGCAAAGTCTGCGTCGGAATCGCGATCTTGACCAATTTTGACCAGAATCTTTTCGGTGTCTTGGTTCAGCTGCAGGCGAAGAGCGTCGCCTGTCCACCAACCCATACTTGCTGTCACGCTGAAATCACCCTTCGATTCTGCCACGTGCCAGTAATCAGACGGCCAGTACAATACCTCGCCAACGCCAGTTGATGTGCGAACAGAATTCGACACGTGTTTTCGATACGACCGAAGCCCCGCTAGGTCTGGGTGAAGCTTTGCATACTGACTTGGCCAGAAACGCATTTCTTTGCGCCCGATGAGTGGTATATGAAACGTGCAAAGCTCGTCTTTGTGAACGCCGCCAAGCGTGCGTGAGTAATTTCCGATGAAAAGCTGAAAATCCATTCGCTTCTGTGAACGGCCCACACTACGGCACATTTGTTCGGCGGCAACGAGAAGGTCTTTGTAGAGAGCTGCGCTTTCAACATAAAGATCTGCGACCGATAGAGAGTACCTTATTTTCCCCAGCAACTCTTCCATTCTTTTGTTGTACTGAATGAAACTTTGATCTGCTTTTTTCGGAAGACACTCCTCGAAGTCGGAATTTATCGGTATCTCTTTTCCATCGAGGCTCATTCTTAACAAAGCCGTCGGTCGCCGGCCTTCAAGTTTTTTCTGAGCGTGTTTTACCAAAAGATCGAAGAGATCATGTTCGTTGAAAAAACCGAACGGTGTTTCGGCTAAAGAAAACAATCCGATTTTTTTCTCAAAGTGTGTCTGGTTAAACTTTCGCCAAAACTTTGTTTGCGATGCCATGGGCAACTTTAACCGGTCCAAAGCTGCGATCAACCGAAAGCTTGCGCCGGCTTTGACAAGCGGCGCTATCGACTGAAGGTTTTTGAATTCGAGTTCGAACGCAAGGCCACCCTTTCAAATGAACCTTTAAGCTTGATCGAGCTTCTTCTGGTTCTTTCGATCGACGAATATCGACGCGATAATCGAGCTGCTGATAAGCCCGGCGATGATGATTAACGACCATTTTATTGGAAATTTCCCGCCGAACGCTTCATTGAGCCAGACCATTTTTAGTCCAACAAAAACCAAGACAGAAGCTAAGCCGAACTTGATGTACACGAATTTGTCCATAACTCCAGCGAGCATAAAGTACATTGAGCGCAACCCAAGAATCGCAAAGATATTTGAAGTGAAAACGATGAGGGGTTCTTTCGTCAGTGCAAAAATCGCGGGGACGGAATCGACCGCAAAGATGATGTCACTGAGCTCAAGAAAAATTAGAGCCAGAAAAAGTGGCGTAACATACGTGAGTCCATTTCTCTTTATGAAGAACTTTTGGCCCTCGATATGAGGATGTACGCGAAATATCTTCTTCAACTGCCGAACTATAAAATTATTTTCTAAGTTCTGCGGTTGGGTGCCTGCAAAAAACATTTTAATGCCCGTCAGTATCAGTAGCGCGCCGAAAAAGATAACGACCCACTGGTACTGCATAAGGATCGAGCCCATCGCAATGAAAATCGCGCGAAACACGAGAGCTCCCAGAATTCCCCAGAACAGAACTCGATGCTGATACATCTTCGGAATTCCGAAATATGCGAACACGACTGCGAAAACAAAGACGTTGTCGATCGCAAGCGACTTTTCGACGACAAACCCGGTTAAGAATTCGAGCGCTGTTGTTTTCGCTTGAGCGTCTGGGTCAAATCCAGCGATTGACGTGTACCGTTCGTGATTCGAAAACTGAAATTTAGCGTAAAGATAGAAGAGGTAGTTAAACACAAGTGCAGCGCTAATCCAGATCGTGGTCCAGATCGATGCTTCCTTGAAACTCACTTCGTGGGCCTTTTTGTGAAAGACCCCCAAGTCTAGAGCCAAGACGGCTAGAACAAAGACCGTAAAGCCAACATAGAACCACCAGTAGTCGTAGAATGGGAATAGAATCATTCGCGGTCTTCTCCTCAAGAGTGTTGCTGACGAACTGTCGGCGAATTCGAACTATCTTTCAAATCGATAATTGCGGCGATTTGTAGTGTATAAACAAATTCATTCTCCCAGGGCACGGCCGGCATATCGTCAGCTTCGATTTTTACACTACAATCGTAGTTTTTTATCTATTTTAACAATTTGGGAAAGGATCTAGAATCTTTAGATACGCAACAAAAGTTGCATCACTTTGATCGCAGGAGGACAGATGGTAACTTCAAAACAGGCGGCTCTCAGACAACTCCTTGAGTCCGAGCATGGGATCCACCTCACCGCATATCTTGTCAATCGAGGCGACCCCGCCGGCCTCAATTTGCAGCTTGCGGATGTTTTGAAGGATGCTTACGAATGGCTCGAACCAGCTATGGCGACAGATGAGCGCAGACGTTTTTTAGAGCCGCTCGAATCACTGTTGCTGAACAGTCGAATGTTTGAACAGATGACGGGTAACATCGGGCTGTTCCGAACTCGCGATTTTTTTCGTGTCTTAAATGTTCCGGTCGACGTCGAACTCAGCTGTCAAGTTGCGACAAGTTTCCACGTGAAGCCCTTGATTCGATGGCTGCAGGCAGATCGAGAGTTTTTGCTCGTCGATTTTGAAAGAGAATCTACTCATCTTTATTTTGGCAGCATGGACTCATTTCGGTTCGTAGATTCGATCTCTGCTGGAGATCTGTCGCTAGTTCAGGCGGACCGCGAGGGAGATCGTCAAAAGTGGTTTAACGAACGAATTCGAGATCTGACAAGGTCGACCTTGCCCACTCTTTTTCTCGCTGGCGACAAATCGGAGGTCGATAGTTTTACGCGCCATTTGAGTTACACGGGAAAGGTACAAAGTTTAGATCTCGATCAGTTTGAACAATACAACGTCGCGAATCTCTGCACGACGATTCGGAAGTTGTTGAAGGCCGAGGCAAAGCTGACCCTGGGTCGAACCTTGCTTGAGTTTAAATTTGCTGAAGAAGCGAATCGAACGCGTAAAAATATTTTTCAGATTTCCAAAGCAGTCGTACAGGGCCGTGTTCGAAAACTGATCGTGACGGATGAGCTTAGTATCTTTGGCACTATCGATAAACGAACAGGAGGCATCGCGATGCATCCTTACGATCTCAATCACGAGGACGACTGCATTCTCGATGATTTAGCGCAAATGGTACTAAGCCAAGGCGGTGATGTTATCATCGCGAAACGCGACGAGATTCCAAAAGGGCGTCCTATTCTCGCTATCTTGGACGACGATGGATCGGTTCTTGAGAAATCAGAATACTTAAAGGCCTTTGACATGCTTCAAGAGAGGTTTGGATGAGAGAAGAAGTTTTTTATGAGATCATTAGGAAGTTAAAAACGAGGCCAGACTTGAGACGCAAACTTAAGATCTTTTTGGTCATAGGGTTTATCGGCGTTTGCTTCGCCGGCACGATGGTTGTTTGGGCTGGGGTTTCTGCCTTTCGCTATCTGACGAGCATAAGTGCCGAGATTGTCAAGTCGCCGACTGCTGTTGCTGAACTTGAAAATCTTGGGAATAAAGTTGAGCGGCTCCCTCATCTTCAGCCGCTGAGTTGCTGGGGGAAAGCAGAAAGTTTAATTGCTGTCGAGCCATGGTTGACGGCGACGGTCGTTGAAAATTTGAGAGGCCTCACAGTCGCCTGTTTCGGTAATTTGCCAGCTAAATGTTCGGGTAGCGTGTGCAAGGACCGCGAAGCTAGCAATAGTCCAAAAGATACTGCGGCGGATTAGAAACTAGCATCGAAAGATGTGCAGGAGTCGGAGCATGTATCGCTGTTTGCTCGAAAACTGAAGTAGCGAGCGCCATCCGGATCAAGTTCTCGGATGGCGCATGCAGAAAAAGCTTACGGCTGATAGGGAAGCGACGAGTGGTGAAGTACAATTCTAACAACACCACTTGAATCTTTCTTAAAGGCCCAGGTTTTATCGACGCTCGTCACTTTGCCGCTCTTGTCGGTGAGGTGAACTTTTCCCATCGTTAGCGCAAGATCCCCGTTGATAAAGACGCCGGCGTTTTCGTACTTAAAGTCGCGCCATCCCTTCAGGGCGAAGCCGGAGTCTGTTGGATAGGCTTTGTTTCCGCCGACAAAGTAGGCCAGCGCGCCATCTTTTGTCGTACGGAAAGTCTGCTCGCCTGATGTCAACGTTGGCTTAAAGAGCACCGTCCCGAGTTGATACCCGTAGGCCCCATCGATAACTTTTCGCGCAGTTTCAGTCGCCGCTCGTGCGCCGCTTTTGTCATGATCTGTGCTAATTTGAATCAGCGCGCGGCCCCATGCATCCTGTGCATTTCGAACTTCGGTTTCACTTATCGAAAGGTTTACGACATTTGTGTCGATGCTGGTTTTCCCCAGGCGGGCTTCAGCACTCGAGCCGACGATCGTTAAACTGATTACCAAGGCGGTGAAAGAAACAATATTTTTCATGTGATCTCCTTGAAGCCAGAATAGGGGACGCCGCTTAAACAAGTCTTTAACGCCCGATGAACGGAATCTTTCGCGAAGATGAACAGACAATTAAAGCCGTGAAAGTTAGAACGTTCTGTTGGATATTTGTGAGACTAGGGGAGCGTGCATGGTGCCATTTGTTTAAGTCTAAACTTTTTTCGACGAAACTTACTCTTTCGCTTCTCGTGCTGTCGACAATCTGTCTGGCTCAAGGGGTCCTTACTGTTTGGGTCGCTGCAAGGTCGCAATACCACATTGAGAAAGGGCAGATCGCGAACAAGCTCCTAACAGAGTTTACGGACCTCGCTGGCAACAAGCAGCGCCTGAAGGTTTGGCTCGCCCAACATCTTTTAACTAACGATTCCCCGGTCGCGGTGAAACTTGATCTCAACGCAAAGATGGCAGCCAGTCTGGAAGCGATCCGACTTTATCTCGACCGCGACCTCGAGCTTTCCGAGGGGTCTCTAGAGGAAGTGCGAATTATTCTCGAGCAAAAAGAACGCCTAAGAACTCTTGAGATCAACATCAACAGCTTGAAGTCCGAGCTTGAGAAAGTGAAGCGATCTGAAGTGGGGCCTGACCCGGGTCTCATTTGGAAAACACTGATTGATGTTTTTGATAACTTGCAAGGATCCGACTTGCGGCGCCTGATCGCGGATGCAATTCAAATTCAAAAGATTCGCGCGGCCTCTGCTGAAGCGGCCGCCAGACAGTCGATCGAAGGGTTTAACATTGCGATTTATATCTTAAGTGCCCTTGCGATTTTGACAGGCGCAGTTCTTTCGACGATCATGGCGCGGCGCTTGCGAAAGCCCATCGACGAACTTGTTGCCGCGGCAATCGCTATGAAACAAGGTAGACTGGATCACCGCATCCAAACCATTGAAGCAAACGAATTTGGCGTTTTGGCCGAGCATTTCAATGAAATGGCGACTGAAATTGAGAGTGGTAGGAAATCGGACTTAGAAAAAAATCAGCAAATCGAAATGCAAGTGCAAGAACGGACAGCTGAACTTCAATCGGCCCTTGAACGATTGCAGAAAAACGAAGTCGAGCGCCGAATGTTTATGATGAACATAAGCCACGAACTTCGGACACCGGCGACCGCGATTCTCGGCGAGGCTGAGGTTACTCTTCGGGATGAAGATGCGACCGGAGAAATGTACCGAGAAACTTTACAGAATATCGCCGCGATTTGTCGTCAACTGTCGATGCGGGTTGAAGACCTTCTTGTTCTATCAAAAGCCGACGGAGAGAGTTTACGGATTTCGCTTCGCCCTCAGCTCTTAAGTCGATTGCAAAGTACGATCGATGATTCGATTCGAATGGTGGATCCTCGATCAAAGCGCGAAATTCGCATTGAGAGTCAGATCTTGACGCGCGAAAGTCACCTTCGTGTCTTATTCGATCGTCAGCGGTTGAGCCAGCTCGTAGTGATTCTCATCGAGAATGCTTTGCGGTACTCACCCAAAAACCTTCCCGTGTTTATTTATGTCGAAGAATATTCAGAATTCATTGAGATTCGCATTGTGAACCAGGCGATTGATTATCTTGAAATCGATTTCAATAAAATCGTTGAGCGTCATTACAGAGGAGAAGCTGCAAAGAAAATTCGGCCTGATGGTCTCGGTGTTGGCCTTAGTATCGCGCGAGTTTTGTCGCGAGCTCATGGCGACGAACTTCAAGTCTTCGGAAGTGATAACTCGAACTTTAATGTAGCTTTTCGGCTGAAACTTAAAGGACCTGAAGATGAAGATCTTGATAGTTGAGGACGATGATCGAGTTGCTCAGTTTCTTTTGCGTGGCTTAAAGGCTGAGGGTCATAGTGTCCATCACTCGTCTGACGGTGGTGAAGCCCTCGAAGCAATTAATCAGGTTACTCCTGACATCGTAATTCTCGACAGAATGCTACCCACCCTGGATGGAATCGAAGTTTTGCGCGCGATTCGCCTTCACAAGAATAGCTGCAAAGTACTTATGCTTTCTGCCTTAGGGAATACGGATGATCGAGTTCACGGGCTTCGAATGGGTGCCGACGATTATTTAGGAAAACCATTTTCGTTTGAAGAGCTTTTAGCGCGAATCGATTCGCTGGGGCGAAGGACGGTTTCGGAAAACGAAAGGTTGTTAGTCGTTGGTCAGTTGGAGCTCAATTTAGATTCGTTGACGGCAACAAGAAGCGGTAAAGTGATTCGATTGACAGCAAAAGAGCTGGCGATTCTTGAACTGCTGATGTCGACACCGAATAAAGTCTTTAGCCGCGAACGAATACTCGGCAACGTTTGGGGCCTGAACGAAGATCCCCTGACAAACGTCGTAGACGTTTATATCAATCGCTTGCGTGGCAAGATCGATCAAGGTTTTGATACGGCGTACATTCGCACTGTGCGTGGAGCCGGTTACTGCATTTCGGCTGACGCTTGAGT
>JALHOI010000018.1:0-1851 GCA_022843085.1 Pseudobdellovibrionaceae bacterium | reverse complement strand
TTGCCCCGTCTGGGACTAACGCCCCGGTTCGCTAGGCCTAGAAAGTGAAGCGCTGAGAGGGCCGATCGCGCTCAAGAAAACCGGTCTTGGTCAGGTCATAAGTTTTGACCAAGACGCCTGGACGCTTCGAGACCTCGGTTTCGAGCTCGATGACATGGAAGCCATTCACTTCTTCGCGCAATCGACTCGAAATACTCGTACCTGCCGAAATGTGCAGGATAGCGCGACCGAGTTCGTCACTCTGCTGAACCCACTGAACGTGCGAGTGGCCGCTAAGAACCACATCAGCGCCGGTGTCGAGTAAGCGTTTTGCCCTGTATTCGGGCCTCAGCCAGCGCATCTCGCGCGGATCAAAAAGGGGATGATGGCAGGCAATTATCTTCAGAGCGTTTGGTGCGGCCTTAGAGAAGAAAGCGTGTGTTCGGTCGATGTCAGTTTGGTGAACGTGACCCGAGTCGACCCGAAACGGATTTACGGTCGAGAGCCCGACGACGCTTAAGAATTCATCTTGATAGTCACTGATCGTGGTTGATTGCATCTTCGCATAACGAGAATATGGAGCCAGGAGTCGTCGCGGGAGATCGTAAAGAGGCACATCGTGATTTCCTGGTACGGACACGACCGGGCACGAGAGTTGCGAAACAAACTCAATAGCCGCACGAAACTCGACGGTGCGAGCGCGCTGGGTCCAATCCCCTGTGACGACAATCAGATCGAGTTCTGCTTTGCGCGCGAGTACGATTTCGCACAGCGCCTCGAGCGCGGGTGCATTAACCCGACCGAAGTGCAAATCTGAGAGATGTAGAACTCGTTTCGTCATCGCCTGATTACCTGTAGCAACGTAACGTAAAGTTAACAAGAAGTGGGCCACTTGAAAAAAATTTTGATGTTCGTCAACCCGGCTTCACGTCAAGGTGTCAAACACCTGGATGAGATCAAGGCTTGGTTGCATAAAAACGAATTTGAAGTTTTGAATCCAAGCTACGATCCGGCGATTGATGACATGTTAGGCGTCATCGAGCGCGAGAAGAGCGATATCTTCGCCGTCTTGATCGGCGGCGGAGACGGGTCGGTCAACCACGCCTTACCCGCTCTGATGAAAAAGAACTTCCCACTCTTGCTGATTCCGTTAGGCACAGCGAACAACCTGGCTCGCACGATGGAGATACCGGCCGATGTTCTTGAGGCTTTGCGGCTCTTGGTCGATGGCCATCCTCGAGCGATCGATGTTGGCGTCGTAACGCCGCTCTTAGAGAATGCCGAAAGAGGGGGCGAGATTCCATTCGTCAACGTCGTCGGTCTTGGTATGAGCGCTAAAGTGAATCGCGTGGTGCCCGCTGGCCAAAAACGTTTACTCGGACCATTCGCCTTTGTGGTCACCGCAGTTCGGGTCGCGGCACGGATGTCACCTTTTCGAGTCGAAATTGAATGCGACGGAAAAACACATCGCGGGCGGAGCTGGCAGGTGACGGTGTGCAACGGTCGAAATTACGGCAATGGTTTGGTCATCGACCACACGGCCGCACTCGACGACCAGACCCTCAATGGCCTTAGTACTGAGGTGGGAAAATGGTGGCATGGCTTTGGACTGATTCCCGCCCTACGGGCCGGTCGGTTCAAGTCGACGCGCCAAGTACAATCGTTCGTAGGGAAGGTGATCAGAATTTCTACGCTGCGCGCGAAGCATGTCGACATCGACGGCGATATCAAAACGCGTACGCCGATTGAGATTTCGGTGCGGGGCGCGGCACTTCGGATATTTTGTCAGCCCAAAAAACAGCCGTGAAACTGGGCTAGGTCATTTCGGTACGTAGCGAACTTCGATGCGCGTTCCCTCTGGTGGAGGCGAAT
>JALHOI010000017.1:2886-16418 GCA_022843085.1 Pseudobdellovibrionaceae bacterium | reverse complement strand
TCGATCACGTTCCAAAGTCGTGAGGGATCAGGAAAGTTTGGTACTCCTTCAAACATCACTGAAGTCGCGCCGTTGGCGAGAGGGCCGTAAACCATATAGCTGTGACCGGTGATCCATCCGACGTCGGCCGTGCACCAAAAAATGTCGCTATCCTGCAGGTCAAAAACCAGATCGTGAGTGAAGGAAGCCCATGTCAGGTACCCGCCGGTCGTATGCAGAACTCCTTTCGGTTTTCCGGTCGAGCCCGAGGTATACAGCATGAAGAGAGGGTCTTCGGCATCCATTTCAGCAGGCGCGCAGTCCGCGCCGACCCCGAGCGACGCCTCGTCATAGAAGAGGTCCCGACCGGGCGTCATTGCGACATCGCTTCCGGTGCGCTTCACCACCAAAACAGTCATGGCGTCGGTGTCATCCAGCTGTTTTGAAAGCAGGCTTAGCGCTTCATCGACATTTTTTTTGAGAGGAATTTTTTTTCCGCCGCGAAGCCCTTCGTCGGCTGTAATAACAAAGTTACTTTTGGCATCGTACATTCGATCGGCTATCGAGCGAGGACTGAAGCCACCGAAGATGACCGAGTGGATTGCGCCAATGCGCGCGCAGGCTAGCATCGCAAATGCAGCTTCGGGAATCATCGGCATGTAAATCGTCACTCGGTCGCCGCGTTTTACGTTCAATTTTTTCAGCGTGTTCGAAAACCGACCGACTTCGCGCGCAAGTTCTCGGTATGTAATAGACCGGGCGGGCTCGTCTGGCTGGTCGGGCTCCCACAGGATTGCCACTTTGTCGCCACGCAGTGCCACGTGCCGGTCGATACAATTAAACGAGACGTTTAGCTTTCCGCCTTCATACCATCGTACTGAAACAGGTTTTTGAAACGAGGTTCGTTTTAAGAGATCCCACTTTTTAAACCAGGCGAGGCGATCGGCCATCGCCGAGAAATAGAGATCCGGATTTGACTGAGCTAATCGCTTTAAGGCCTCAAGTTTCGACATACTGGCACCTCAGATCGGTTGAAATAAGAAGATTTAGCTGAGCGATTTGAGATGAGCACCGAGGCTTGAGATGGAGACCTCACTTTGAGTTCCGAGCTTCAGGTTTTTGACAGTCGCAAGGCCTTTTATAAGCTCGTCACTTCCCAAAATGACCACGGCCTGCGATCCCAGTTTGTCAGCTCGTTTCATGCGCTTAGCGAGATTACCTGAATAGCCAAGTTCGACCCGAAGTCCTTGGCCACGCAGGTCTTCGGCGATCATCACGGCTTTCATTTCGGCCTCCTGGCCAAGTGGAATGAGAGAGATGACGGCGAGCTCGCTTTGTCTTTCAGGCAATAGCTCGGCTAACCGGTCGACTCCGAACGCCCAACCGACGCCCGGTGTTTTTGGCCCACCCAAGTCAGAAATAAGACCGTCGTATCGGCCGCCGGCTAAGATAGCGCTTTGCGCGCCAAGTGCTGTCGTCGTGAACTCAAAGACAGTGTGGCAATAATAGTCGAGACCGCGCACCAGCCGTTCGTCGACTTCAAACGGAATTCCAAGAAGTTTTAAGCCCTCGGTAACTTCATTAAAAAACGTCTTTGCATCTTCACTTAAAGACGCGTGTAGCTTTGGAGCCTCTTTTAAAAGCGCGATGTCGCTGGGATCCTTCGAGTCCAAAATTCTGAGCGGATTCTTTTCAAGTCGATCTAAAGAATCTTTCGACAGCTCAGACTTTCGTTCTGAAAAATACGAGACAAGCTTTTCGCGATAGTCTTGGCGCGAGGCTTGGTCGCCGATGGTGTTGAGATGTAGCGTGACCGTACCAAGAACTCCGAGTGTTTTCAAAATTCTGTAACCGCAGGCTAAAACTTCGAGGTCGGCTTGCGGTTTTTCAACGCCGAGGAGTTCGACACCGAATTGTGAAAACTGTCGGTAGCGCCCTCTCTGGGGGCGCTCGCGCCGAAACATCGGCCCCTGGTAGCAGAGTTTGAGCGGTAGATGTTGGGCGAGGCCTTCACATAAGAAGGCGCGGGCCACACCCGCTGTCCCTTCGGGACGAAGAACTAAGTCTTCGCCGCCGTGGTCGGTAAACCGATACATTTCTTTACTTACGATATCGCTGGTATCGCCGAGGCTACGCAAAAATAGCGCGGTAGGCTCTAAGATTGGCGTTCGGATTTCATTGAAACCGTAGAGGCCCGCAGTCGAACTCGCGGTCGATTCAATGTATCGAAACTTTTCCGCGAGTTCTGGCAACAGATCGCGCATTCCTTTAACAGCCTTAAGATTTTGAGACATAAGCCTTAACCTAGCCAAACGCCCGCGAATAAGCTAAGTGTTTTCTCAAGATGACGAAGCTCTCTGTGAACGTAAATAAACTTGCGACCCTTAGAAACGCGCGCGGGAAAAACAACCCAGATGTCCTCAAGTGGTCACTCGATCTCGAGTCAATGGGCGTACATGGTATCACCGTGCATCCGCGCCCGGACGAGCGACACATTCGATTTTCCGATGTGCACGAGCTCTCTAAACAGGTTCGCGGTGAATTCAACATCGAGGGTTTTCCCGACGATCGATGGCTCGAGCTTGTAGAAAGTGTTGTGCCCGATCAAGCCACGCTTGTGCCTGACCCACCCGACGCTATCACCTCAAATGCAGGGTTCAATGTTCGAAATAGTTCGACGCTTCTCGAAACGGTGGCGGCTCGCATCGGGCGACTTTCAAAGTCCCGCAATTCTGGTGAAAATTATGGAACCAGAATTTCGGTGTTCATTGATCCTTATGATTTCACTCAAGTTGATGCCTATCTCTTGGCGGAAATGAACATTCAGAGAATCGAACTTTACACCGAAAAGTTTGCTGAGACGTTTGATAAGTTTCACGGACGTGAAGTGACGGCGGTTTATCGCCAGGCGGCGGACTTTGCAAAAAACGCGGGTCTTGGCGTCAACGCGGGCCATGATCTCACCGCTGAAAACTTAAAGGTGCTCATTCGCGAGATACCTTGGATTGACGAGGTGTCAATTGGCCACGCGCTGATTTGCGACGCCTTATCTTTTGGCATGAAAGAAACTGTAAAGATGTATCTTGAGGCTCTCCAAGCGCCTCGTGCTTCTACTTAAAATCACCTTTAAAAATTTTTATACAATCAGCGATTTTGTCGGAATTGGGAAAGGCGATCGGCTCGACGTTCGCCCAAGTCGGCGGTGAAAATCGGGAACTGTGCCGGTAGAGGTAGTAGTTGAAAGCACTTGAGGTCGCAGCATTGCTCGTTGCCGGTTCTCCTTTATTTGGTCCTTTTAACGGCTCTAATGAGGCAAGGCGAGCTGCTCGCGCCGCCAACCAGACTCTCTCGTCGCTTGGGCATAAAAACTCTCGCCACTCGGACTCGGCGTAACCGTTCAAAGATGACGCGAACTGATCGCGCTGAAATACAACGCTCTTCACACTTCCTTTTCGTTTGACGATACGATTTTGAATAACCTTAGCAATGACCTTCGCTATCTCCGGATTTCGATCTGGGCAATGAGCGCCCCGAGTCTCGGCGTAGATAAGGCGCTGAACGAGCTCGTCGTCAGAGTCCGTCTTGAGGGCGATTTCGATCGCTTTGTATTTAGACGCCGATTTAGAATTTTCCTTTCTGGATTGTTCGATCTGTTCAAGCACCGCAGGGTCATTCACGCAGTTGGGAAGATTGCTTTTAACCGCACTCGAAGAGTGCGGTCGGGCTTGGTGAACTTCGGCTGCGTAAGTTGAAATTGAAGTCATGCAGAGCGCGACACTCAATACTGTGAAGAAAAAGGTGTGGCGTTGGAAAAAAAACATCGACATAGCGACTTGGCCTTTCAATCAATAGCTGAGCGCATGAACTGCTTGCAGCTTCAGAATAACCGGTGGCCTCGAAGAATCGAACCCTTTTTCTCAGTTGCCTCTCACTTGCGAGCGAACCGAACTTGGCAACTGCGTTTAGGGTAGGGTTGCATGGCTATGCCGACAGATCTTGTGACCTGGGTGCTTGACCAGAATATGCCGCCCGACGATTCAGGCGTAAGCCTGAAAGTGCATCACATTAGCGCCGAAGGTGATCCGGCCCTTTTGGGACGACTTGAGGATTTGGGACTAGGGCCCTTTGAAGAGATCTTGTACTTTGGTCGTGCTCCTCTTGGCGAGCCCATTTATATTTCGGTCCGAGAAACAGTGTTGGCGCTTCGTCTGATGGAAGCCCGACTCATCTTTGTCACACGTGTTGTGCCGTGATGTCGACTCTCAATGTTTTACTCATCGGAAGTCCTAACTCAGGAAAAACGACGCTGTTCAATCGGCTGACGGGGCTTCGCGCCAAGACTGTGAACTACCCGGGCTCAACTGTCGATCTCACAGTCGGTCGCTGGGCAAATTCTCAATCTGGTGATGTGCAGCTTTTTGATACGCCGGGCGTCTATTCACTGAATCCACGTTCGCCCGATGAGGCGATCACAGTTCGAGCACTCGAGACGAAGGCTCCGCATGCGGTTGTCGCCGTGGTCGATGCGACTCAGCTCTCGCGTCAATTGGCGATTGCTCTTCAGCTTCGCGAGATGTTTCGCTCTTCTGACGAACGCGACGTCACGGCGGTTGTCGTCGCCCTTACGATGCTTGATCTTGTTCAGCGTGAAGGTGATTCGATCGACTTAGCAAAGCTGTCGGTTGAGCTTGGACTAAAGGTGATCGCAACCGACGGAGAAGGTGCGGTTGAAAAATTGCGTTCGGCTATCGAGCAAGAAAAAGCCGTCGAACCACGCGTTGTTCAAAAGCCTCAAAAGTCCTCGGTCGAACACCTTCGCGAGGCGAAGCGTATCAAAGACCTTGTCACTCACTCGCCCAAAAACGACCAACGTGCTCAGGCCCTGCGAGGCCCGCGAGCCGTGACTCGAAAGATCGATCGAAGTGTACTGCATCCATTTTTTGGTCCGCTACTTTTCTTCGCGGTGATGACAACACTCTTCACGCTCATCTACTGGCTGGCTCAACCGCTGATGGAGCTTGTCGATAGCACGTTCTCGGCATTAGCTAACGGTCTGATGAATCAGTCTTGGGTTGATCCCGACAGCCTGCTTGCGCGGCTGGTGTCAGATGGTTTGATCACGGGTGCTGGCGCCGTTTTGATTTTTGTGCCGCAGATCTACATTCTTTTTTGTGGTTTGGTGTTTCTCGAAGACAGCGGTTACCTCGCGCGCGCCGCAACCATCGTTGATCGTCCGCTCAAGGCAATAGGTCTTGGGGGGCGATCTTTTGTTCCACTTCTTTCGGGCTTTGCTTGCGCTGTACCGGCCATGATGGCGGCACGAACGGTGAACTCACGTCGCGAGCGGATGCTGACGCTTTTTGTGCTTCCGCTGATGAGTTGTTCGGCCCGGCTTCCAGTTTACGCACTGCTTTTGGGTTTCGTATTTGGCGCAAATGCACTTCAGGCAGGCTTCGGCCTTGCTGCGCTCTATGTAGGAAGTATTCTTGCCGGAGTGATCGCGGCGAGTCTGATAAGTCGTTTGGCTGAGAAGCGAGGTTTTTTTGGAGCCGAAAAATCTTTCTTGATGCTCGAACTGCCGCTTTACCGAATGCCGAATTTGATTCTCGTGCTGAAGCAAGCACTGCTTCGAACAAATTCATATGTGAAACGAACTGGGCCTGTGATTTTAGTGCTGTCGGTTCTGATTTGGGCCGGTACAACTTTTCCAAACTATCGAGAACAAGACGCAACGGTGCGACTTGAACAAAGTTTTGCTGGCCGAGCAGGGCAAGTCCTCTCGCCTGTGTTTGAACCTATGGGTGGAGATTGGCGAACTGGGCTTGGTTTAATTTCGGCTTTCGCTGCGCGCGAGGTGTTTGTCTCAACAATGGCGATCATTTTTCATGTGACCGAGACAGATGAATCGGAAGACTCGCTGCAATCAGGTCTGCTGACACAGATGCGAGAAGCCAAAGCGCCTTCGGGCGCACCGCTGTTTACGCTTGCGTCAACACTTGGTCTGATGCTTTTTTTCATGATTGCGCTTCAGTGTTTAGCGACGTTCGCGGTCGCGCTTCGCGAATCTGGTTCGATGAAATTCGCCGTGACGCAGCTTCTACTTTTTAACCTGGTTGCTTACGTTTTAACCGTCGCATTGGTTCAGGGGCTGCGGTTCATGGGCATTAACTAGGCAGGCAGCTTTATCCTGACACAATCCTGACAGAGCGTTTGACGCGTCCCTTTGCTACAACCCAGGTATGTCGAATCCGGTTCCGGCTCATCAGGTGCTTGCCCGTCGCAACCTGGGTGATCGCATTTTTTTTCTAGCCCTGCGAGCCGTATCGATTGGAACGATCGCTCTCTTTATCGGCATGCTCATTTTTATCGGCAAGCTTGCGTGGACGTCGGTCGAAGCCCAGGGTTTTCGTTTTTGGGTCGGTGATGACTGGAATCCGCCAATGGATATTTTTGGCGCCGCACCTTTCATCGTAGGAACACTCGCATCGAGTTTGATCGCAGTTTTAATTTCTGCGCCCATTTCTGTCGGCACCGCTCTTTTTTTGAGAGAAATCGCACCACGCAAACTCGCGAATGTGGTCGCGTTTTTGGTCGAGCTTCTCGCGGCGATTCCATCGGTCGTTTACGGTTTGTGGGGTGTTTTCGTTTTGGCTCCGATCATGCGCGATACAATTCAGCCGTTTCTTGCAAAGTGGCTGGGACCTGACACTTATTTCGCAGCGGCTTTGGGCCATGGCATGACTGCTGTTGCGTATCCTTTTCTACTGGTTGCCGATACGTTAGGGTTGACTGAAGTCACACTTGTCTCGCTTTCAGCAAACATGATGGCCGTTTCTCAAGGCCTTTTCGACGGCCCGCCACTGGGGTTAGGCCTTCTGACATCAGGACTCGTTCTTTCGATTATGATCACGCCGACTGTGACCGCGCTTTCGCGCGAAGTACTTCTAACAGTTCCCGATACGGTTCGCGAAGCCGCATTAGGGCTAGGAGCAACTCGCTGGGAAATGATCAAACTTGCGCTGATGAAAACAGCCCGAGCGGGCCTTGTCGGTTCGATTATTTTGGGGCTCGGCCGAGCGATCGGCGAAACCATGGCAGTGACGATGGTGATTGGAAACCGAAATGAAATTCCCAAGTCGCTTTTTGAACCCGCTCAGACGATGGCATCGGTGATTGCCAACGAGTACAACGAAGCCGACGGAATGCATTTAAGTAGCCTCGCGTTTGTCGGTCTCTCGCTGTTTGCGGTTTCACTGATCATCAACTTTCTAGCACGTACGCTGATTCGCTACCTGAACCGAGGAAGTCGCGCATGATTGAGCTTTCAAGTCGCGACGGCGTTCGCAAGTTCAGCAACTACTTTTGGCTTGCTATGCTTTGTCTATTGGCTTTTACGGCTATTGCGCCTTTATTTTTTATTTTTGCTTATCTGCTTGTGCGCGGCTGGGCCGGCTTAAGTTTCGCCTTTTTCACCGAGATCCCGAAGCCCGTTGGCGAAGTCGGGGGCGGCATGGCCAACGCGATAACAGGAAGCCTTGTGCTGATGGGGCTCTCGACCGTGTTTGGTGTTCCACTCGGGCTTGCGTGCGGAATGGCGCTTTCTGAACTTAAAAAAAGCGCAATTGCTAAGATGCTTCGAATTTCGATTGATCTGCTGACAAGTGTGCCGTCGATTGTAATTGGCCTATTCGCCTACGCTTTGGTTGTTGTGCCAATGAGGGGTTATTCGGCTTGGGCTGGCGGTTTTGCGCTTTCGATCGTGATGGTGCCTATTGTTGCAAGGTCAACCGAAGAGATCTTGAAACTCGTGCCTGCCAGCATTCACGAGGCCGGCCTTGCGTTGGGGCTACCTCGGTGGAAGGTTCTCATTCGTTTAATCCTGCCAGGAGTGCGTGCGGGGGTAACGACCGGTATTCTCTTAGCACTGGCCCGAGTCTCGGGTGAAACTGCGCCGCTACTTTTTACCGCCTTTTCAAATTCGTTTGGCTATAGAGGCCTATCGGCGCCAACCGCAAGTTTGCCGGTTCAAATTTATACCTATGCAACAAGCCACGATGAAACGTGGCGCCAGCTTGCGTGGACCGGCGCACTGGTTCTCGTATTCGTCGTTTTCTGTTTGAATCTTGTGACTCGAATTCTGACACGGAGAACTGTGTGACCGAAGCGATACAAAAAACCGTGCAACCGATTGGAGTCGCGACGGCGGCACTTGAAACGAAGCGGCTCAGCGCTTGGTTTGGTGACTTACATGTCGTCAAAGACATTTCGCTGACTGTGGAAAAAAACGATGTCTTCTCGCTGATTGGTCCATCGGGTTGCGGAAAGTCGACTTTTATTCGTTGCCTGAACCGCCTTCATGAAGAGACCGACGGAGCTCGTGTGCGCGGTGAGGTGTTGATTCCGGGTGCGGGTAAACGTGAGAATATTTATGCTCAGGGTGTAGATCCCGTATCAATTCGCCGCCGAGTCGGAATGGTCTTTCAAAAGCCCAACCCATTTCCGGGCCTATCGATTTTTGATAATGTCGCGGCTGGTTTGAAGCTTGCGGGTGTTGTTCGTCGCAACGTTCTTGAAGAAATTGTCGAGATCTCACTTGTGCAGGCCGCACTGTGGGATGAAGTGAAAGATAAATTGAAAAAACCTGGTACTTCACTTTCTGGAGGCCAGCAACAGCGTCTCTGCATCGCACGCGCCTTGGCTGTTCGTCCGCAGGTTCTATTGATGGACGAACCGACGTCGGCCCTTGACCCAATTTCTACGGCACGAATTGAAGAGCTTGTTATGAAGCTTCGAAGTGACGTTACGGTCCTCATTGTAACGCACAACATGCAACAGGCAGCTCGAATTTCAAATCAGACTGCGTTTTTCCTTATGGGTGAGCTCGTCGAAGTTGGGCCAACGAAAAGTATCTTTACGAAGCCCAAAGATTCTCGTACGGAACAGTATATCACAGGACGTTTCGGCTAAATAGTCGCTGACGGGAGAGAGTTCATGTTGCGCCAATTTGAAGTTGAACTGAGAGAGCTCAAAAATCGCATTCTCGCGATGGGGGGGCTTGTTGAAGAAGCCATCGAGAAGTCGACTCTTCTCTTAGGCTCGCGCGATCAGTCTGGTTTCACTCAGCTGAAATCCATTGAGCGTAAAATCAATGAGGAAAACATGATGATCGATAGTATTTGCCTCGAGGTCTTGGCGAGACTTTCGCCAGTCGCGGCAGATCTGCGTCTGATTTTAGCGATCATCAAGATTAATACGGATCTTGAACGTATGGGCGACCAGGCCATGAACATCGGTTACAACGTTGATCACTACATAGAAGACGGCGGTGTCGATCTGAAGCTGAACTTGCCACACATGGCAGGACTTGTGAAAAAGATGGTGCGCGACTCACTTGATGCTTTCATGAAAGATGACATCGCACTGGCCGAAAAAGTTTTGCAGAGCGATGACGAAGTCGACCAGTTTAAAAACAGTGTTTTCGAAAAGATGGTGACCTTTATGAGGACTAGCCCTGATCAGATCGGACCTGCTTTAGATATGATTTTAGTCGCGCGAAACCTCGAGCGTATGGCCGACCATGCGACGAACATTGCCGAAGATGTTATTTTTGCCTGCACAGGCGAAGATGTTCGTCACGGAACCGGGAAGGCAAAGAAGTGAGCGGGATCGCAGCTTCACAAAATATTCTAATCGTTGAAGATGAAACTGACGTCCGCGACTTGATCGCGGTTCACCTGAAGAGGGCAGGCCACATTGTCACGGCCGTCAGTTCCGTTGAAGAAGCGAGAGGCGCATTTGCAGTCATTCGATCGCAGGCGACGACCCAGTTTGACGTCTGCGTTCTCGATTGGATGCTGCCGGGCTTAAGTGGCGTCGAATTTACCCGCGAATTGCGGCGAATTCACCCGAGGTCAGACCTCGCGATATTAATGGTCACTGCGAAAAGTGAACCCCAAGATATCGTGGAGGGTCTTGATGCGGGGGCTGACGACTATCTCGCAAAACCATTCGAACCTGCCGTTCTCGTTGCTCGCGTTCGAGCTCTCAGTCGGCGCCTTAAGATGACTGATCTCGCGGGCTCGCCAATTGATTCGGCTCGATCCGAGAAGACTGCATTTGACGTTCTCAAGCTTGGCGGGCTTTCGCTTTTTCCCGAGACCTACGAAGTGAAGTGCGATGACGAGCCGATCAACCTTACGCCAAGTGAATTTAAGCTCTTGTTAGCGCTTGCAAAAAGTCAGGGCCGAGTCCTGACTCGCGATTCTCTAATTTCGCAGGTTCAGGGCGACGGTGTTTCGGTGGTCGGGCGTACCGTCGACACACATGTTTTCGGTCTTCGAAAGAAGCTGGGAGCCTGCTCGGAAGTAATCGAGACGGTGCGTGGCGTTGGATATCGCGTTAGGCCCGATTTAGAGGCTTAATCGCGCGTGATGAATGCTTTTCTTTTTCGCCGCGGCCGTCGGTTACTTCGTTCTTGGCAAATAAGTTTTGGTTTTTTTCCGTGGCAGACTGCGGGCCGAACGTTTCTGCTTC
The DNA here is from genome assembly GCA_022843085.1 of Pseudobdellovibrionaceae bacterium. GTDB lineage: Bacteria > Bdellovibrionota > Bdellovibrionia > Bdellovibrionales > JAMPXM01. Next base: position 5,906 of record JALHOI010000017.1, on the reverse strand, counting down.
AAGTTCTAGGTTTCGCAGCGGGCCTTGTGGCCACGGGCTACACGCTTCGGCATCTCGCTATTAAGCTGCTACTTAGCCCTGAGAATCCCGACGAAGCCTTGGCGTTGTTCGATCAAGAGCTTGCGTGGCTCTTTGCAGTCTTTTTGTCGCTTGGTTTAGTCTGGCTCGCTTTCGTCACCTATTCGGGACTTCGGCCGATGGGAAGAATTCTACGCGCACTGAAGCGCAGAAAGCCGGGCTCTTTGGCAAGCCCGGCTTCGACGGCGCCGTCGGTTGTATCCTCAGCGACGACCGATTCTGACTATGCCGATTTGGTCGACGCCTACTTTGATGAGCCCGGAGAATGGCAGGATCTAGAAAAAACCGTTGCGAAGCTTTCAAGCGGCATGCGTCGCAACGAATCGCAGCTTGTTCGCGAGCGCGAAGAGCTTGTGACAATCTTAGGATCTGTACACGAAGCCATTGTGGCAATGGGCCCAGACACCGAACCGCTTTATTACAACTCACGTTTCGCTGTGCTGTTCGGCACTGGCGTCACGGGTGGCGATGCGGTTCCGCTTCGCGAACGCTTTCGATTGCCCGAACTGCTGTCAGGTTTTAACCGCGTATTAGCTGAAGGTTCAACCCGCACGTTTCCCGTTAAACTTCGCACGGCGCTGCATGATTCAGAGCGTGAGTTTTCGGTTGCCGTTTCTCCACTGAAGACCCGTGACGAAAAGCCAGTCGTCTATGGAGCCGTCGCGATCTTTCATGATATTTCAGAGCTGAAAGCATCCGAACAGATTCGAATCGATTTCGTTGCAAATGCCTCGCACGAATTGAAAACTCCGCTCACGTCGATAAAAGGCTACGTCGATACCGTTCGCGAAGATTTGAGACACGGCCGCTTTGATGATGCACCGAGATTTCTCGATGTGGTCGGTCGAAACGTCGATCGGCTAATTTTGCTGGTCAACGACTTACTTGATCTCTCGGTTCTTGATTCAGGAGCCGAAGTGAGAAAGTCGCTGGTTGACACTCACGAAGTCACCGAGCAGGCGCTTCGCGCGATCGAAGGCCGGCGTTCAAAACGGCCGAAGATCGAACTGGATATCCAAGCACCACGCGTGCTGGGCGATGCGGGGCGAATCGAGCAGGTGCTGGTGAATCTGATCGACAACGCGATTAAGTATTCTCCTGACGACGCCGAGATTAAAATTGTTTGGCAGCACGGAACCGGTGTGAATCAAAGCTATACGGTTTTGAGTGTCGTCGATACGGGACCCGGTATTCTCGACGAACATTTGCCTCGGTTGTTTGAACGATTCTATCGAGTCGACGCAGGCCGAGCACGCGAGGTTGGTGGCACGGGCCTTGGACTTGCCATCGTTAAACACATTGTTCTTGGGCACGGCGGTTCGATCGCAGTTCGATCGAAACCGGGCGAAGGCTCTGAATTTATCTGTCGATTTCCGGTGCGTTAATCGCTAATCAGTGTGGCTTCAATAGCGACGTGGTCGCTGAGTTGCGACCACGGGTTTCCATCGTGGCATTTGGCCCGAGTCGGTTTTAGGCCGCGCAGATACATCCTGTCCAACGTCAAAAACGGAAACGGGGATGGAAATGTTTTAGCGTGTGCGCCTGTCGTCGTCATGAAGACTTCTTTAAGGTTTAGGCGCTCTTCGAAATGAGCTGTCGCAAGCCCGCGCCAGTCGTTGAAATCACCCGCTAAAATAAGTCTTTCGTTCGGCGGTATGTTTTTTTCAATTCGTTGGACGATGTGGTCGTTCTGACGACGTCGACCCTTGTCTGTGAGGTCGAGATGCACGCAAAGTAAGTGCAGCGGTGCGCCCTCCCATTCGACAATCGCGTGTAAAATTCCTCGTCGTTCGAACCGGTTATTCGAAATATCTATATTTTCGAACGCGAGAATCGGGTACTTCGACAAAATCGCATTTCCATGATGTCCGTGCAAGTAAACGGCATTTTTGCCGTACGCCGAGTACGACCAGACGGAATCTGCGAGATACTCAAGCTGCGGACCAGGCCAATCTTTGATCGACTTCTGGTGTCTCGAGTGGTCACCTTGCACCTCTTGAAGAAACACAACATCAGCTTGAACAGACCTAATTCGTTCTCGAATTCCGCCGAGAACAAATTTTTGGGACAGAGCGAAGCCCTTATGAATATTGTAGCTAAGGGCGGTCAGAGGTTCAGTTGACATCGTTTAGACCCAATATCGAAAGAGGTAGTTGAGAAGCTGACCAAGCCGCGAACCTAAGATCGTACCAGAGGTGAAGACTTCTACAGATTCAGATAAATCGCGATTGTACTGCTCTGTCATCCTTCTTACCGCCGATTCAGAGTCGATTCGAATGTCGACTTCAAGATCGTGAAGAAAACTTCTTCGGTTTAGATTGCTTGAACCGATCATCGCTTCGCGATCAAGTATCAGACTTTTGGCGTGAAGAAATCGCGGTTGGTATTCAAATATTCGAACACCACTTTTCAAAAGAGAGCGATAGTAGGCTCGGGCGATAAAGGGCATAAACCAGACATCGCTTTGAACCGGAACCAAAATTCGAACATCAACCCCGCGCTTGGCAGCAGCCCGCAATCGTCGCACGATATTAGAAGGTGGCGCCAAATAGGCGTTAGAAATCCAGATACGTTCATTGGCTTCATCAAGATTCTGCGTGAAATTGAATCGCGATTGTCGCCGCAATTTTCTTGTGTAGTTTAGACTTAACGGTTTTGTGGTGACGGGTTGCTTGCGTCGAAATGAAAAGCGAATTTTTAATTTCCGCGGAGCCGTAACAGACTGCGACCGGTGCCATGCGTGCTCGAATGCGGTGACGAGTTCGGCTGTGCCTGGCCCTTCGACTCGGACTGAAGTGTCGCGCCACGATTTTGGCCCAACCAAGCGCGCGAGGTGGCAGCTTGTCACATTCACAGATCCAACAAAACTGACTTGCCCGTCGACGATTGCTACCTTGCGATGATTTCTGCGGTTGAGTCGGCGAAGTACTAGAGAATGTTTT
>JALHOI010000017.1:0-2876 GCA_022843085.1 Pseudobdellovibrionaceae bacterium | reverse complement strand
CGACCATCAGTCGTCGCCAAAGCTGAGTTGTTAAAAGCGGGTGGTAGACACGAACCTCGACGCCATTCGCGTCAAGTTCAAGCCCTCTGGTTTGCCAAAAGCCGCTCGAACCGATTCCGTCGACGAGAAGTCTGACGCGAATTCCGCGATCACGTGCTTTTTGAAGTTCCCGCATGACCTCGCGGCCCAGCGCATCGTCATCGAAGATGTAGGTTTCAAAATCGATCGACTTTGTTGCGCGCGACCATTCGTCAAATAAGCTCGCGAAAAATTCATCGCCATCAAACAAAACCGTTTCGGACTTCCACAGCATTTATTTTCCGTTTTTGGCAGGCGACTCGGCTTCAGGCATGGCCGCACCGTTTGCTTTTTCCCTCAGGCGAGCGAGCCGGGTAGATTCGTCTTGAGGCAAGTGCAGCCCCGACGAACCCGTGTACCCCATGAGTACACTGTCATTCAATTTCTTGAAGCACGACTTTGCGAGATCAGATTTTGGAAGGGTCTCAATGCAGAGTTCATAGTATCGCTCGTGCAGAGTCCAGAAGTTGAGTTCTCGCGATTCTTCAGCTGAACGACCAGCAAGGAAAAGAGCCTTAGCACGGCTTGGTTCGTTCGATCCTACTTTTATCGGATTGGCTGAAAGCCACGAGTGAAGGGCGGCCGACGCTCGCAAATAGAGAATATCTTGCCCGTGCTCGGTCGCCACGTCCGATCGCGAATCAGCCTCGTTCACAAGCCTTTCTGCGAGGTTCAGTTGGGCATCGCTCGACGCACCGACTTGCGATTTTTCTTTTGACCACTTTTCGATCGTTTTTAGCCATGATTTCGCTGCCATTTGCAGCGATTCAGGAGCCGATGTGTTCTTCACAATGGCGCTGGCAATTTTCCTCGACTCCCTAGGGCTTTCTTTAAACCTTACGGCGATAGCAAGGGCCGAGCGCGCTGTGCGCTCCCACGCGAAGATATCTCGTTTGGCCAAAGCTGAGTCTTCAACCCCCCTGCGGTAGGCCTTCAAAGCCTCGTCGAACTGGCGAGTGGCCGCATAGTAGTCGCCTTGGCCAAGGGCCGAAAGCTTTGTTGGATCAAACCCTAGGTTCAGTTTCGGAAAGCTCGGGCCACTGGCGGTCTGAGTGTGACACTGAATGCAGTAACCGATCGATTCACGAATTGTGAGCCGCGCGTAGTCTCGATTGCCGTTGCGAAGTGCCGAAACCGCGCGTCCAAGATCTTCATCAAGAAGTTTTGCGATTGAATCATAAGCCGGGTCGGCCGCAGGCTTGTTGAGGGTGCGAACTTGATGGCTTAGTTTTTTCAGCTTTCCGGTGGCTTCCTCAATCGCATTTTCGTTGGCGGGATTATTGAATTGAGCGCTGTCTGAAACCAACGGTAGCAGTTGGTTGAGAGCAACAGACAGCTCTTGCATCTTGCCGTTCCAATCGGCACTGCTCTTGGACGTGGTCGTGGCCGTCGACTTGGCCGTGTGCTCAGCCGAAGTTTTTTCTTTAACACCGCAGCCTAAAAGAAACAGCGATGCTATCAGCAGGGTCGAAACATTGAGTGAAATTTTTGGTGAAATCTTGGTTAAAAATTGAACTGAGCGAATGCTTGAAAGTGCGGGTGAACACATTACTGAACGTCCTTTGTTCAATGATCTACGTGTCCATACTAAAGAATGTACGCCCTACTGTCACGCGACTCGAGAGAGGCCTAGGAAGGTTGTCGTCATCGATTTCGGAGGATCAATCTCTTGAAGATCGATAGCGCCGGTGCGCTCAAGCTCGCGAATTCTCGAAAGCAGTTTCGCGGACGCCGCTGCTTCAGAAAACGCGGCGTAGCCCTCAGCTGGTATCGACGCAATCGCACTCTTTTGCTCGGACGACAGCTTGACTTCGAGTGCGCGTGCCCATTGAACGGCTGCCGATCTCGGGGCGTAGATTTCGGTAAGACTTATAAAGTCGAAAATTCGACTTATCGGTGAGGCCGCGATGTCCTCGAAAAGCCCTTCGAGGTCGCGTGGATCCCAGGTGAAGACGTGCTGACACGATAGGACCTTGGTCTTGAGAAGTGCTGCGAGGGGGCGATCTTCGACTGCGACTTGACTCATTATGAGGCGTCGCCTGTCGTCAGAGCACGACTCGAGTAGAGCGAGTAACTGAAAAACGCCGTGGGCTCCACGGAAGCGACTTATAAAACTCACGATATTCACCTCGACCTAAGTCCTATCGGCAGCAAGGTAGAGTCTCTTAAATCGTGCTTCGCCTAAATGGGTCGCGGAAACAAAATCAGCTTCGGTTTTATGTGTTCAGGCACACGGTCATCGATGATTGCTCGAATATCTTTTGAGGTGTACCGAGCTGAGGCGTGAATCAGCACGATCCGTTCAGCTTCAATCTTTTCTAGCCGCGGCAGCAATTCATCAAAATGAATATGGCCCCACTCTCTGGCATTCGCGACCGATTTCTTTCCATCCCAGTACGTGACTTCCATGAAAAGGACTTTCGACTTCCTGGCAAAATCGTTTTCAAGAAATTCGATTTTTGTGTCCCCCGTAAAAGACACAAGGTTCTCTTCAAGAACTTCATCGATAACTTTTCCTGTTCGACGAAGCGATCCCAGTTCTGCAGCCGACAGCTTCGCGAACTCTGTCATCAGTCGCTTACGCTTTCTGAAAATCGAATAGCCTTGAGACGGAACCCGATGAAATGTGGGAAACGAACGGGCAAAGAATTCGCCTTTTAGCGGAATCGGATCGCCATGTTTGACCGCACGAAATTCGAAGGCGTATTCGAACTGATCAATCTCGTGCCACACTTTCATTATTCGCGTGAGTGGATCAATCGCTGGTTCTGGCATGTAGATGATGGGTTTCGGTCGAC
>JALHOI010000016.1 GCA_022843085.1 Pseudobdellovibrionaceae bacterium | reverse complement strand
AGGACCACAGCACCGATCATCGAGAACAGCGCATAATTAATTCGACTTAATACCGATTTAGTCTTGGCTTTTGAGGCACCGATTCCAACATAGAAGAATGAGTCGCCCCATATTACTTTTGAAACCATAAAGCCAAATGGCTCATTTCGAAGCTTTAGATCGAAGACGACTTCGTCTTTACTAAGAACAGTCTTCGCGAACATATCTTTCTGATAAAGCAAGATGTCGGGGTGACTCGAGGCAACGATAATTCCCCTCGAATCGAAAAGAACGATTTCAAGCAACAGGCGAGCTTTTAGATTTTCGAGAAACGAAGGGCCGAGATTTACGATTTCCTCGACAGCACCCGCCAGCCGATTCGCCTTGGTCTCGAGCTTGATAAGCGAAATAAGATCGAGGCTATTTTCTGCCCCGACGTCGGCAACGGCAACTTGACCCCGGCGTTCGAGTGCCGACCGATACGCGTCGCTTAAATAAACCGGCGGATCTGGTGTGCGTGCCGGTTTCTTGGCGCTGAGGTCGTCTTGAGATACGACGGCTATCTGTTGACCTTCGCGATCAAAAACGCTGAGAGCTGAGACAAGGCTTCCTGCGATTAAATTTGGCGCAATTTCACGAACTTGACTGACGTTGCCTGTCGACAGATGAAACTGAAGCTGTGCATCGCCGCGAATTCGAGCACGACGACTTATCAAATAGCGTTCGTATTCAGAAATCCTTGCCGAAACTTCGCGCGAATTTGAGCGAAGGCGTTGGACAAGTTCGTCTCCGCTAGCTTCGTCGTAAGTTACGAGCGAGTACCCCGTCACAAACATCAGCGGAACAAGCGAAAGCAACAAAAACCAGATGAGTAGTATCGTGCGAAGCGATCGCTTCGGACGACGATTTCGGAAAACTTTTTTTTGCATCACCTTCGAAAACCCATCGTTTCATACGAGATTCGGTTTCGCGTACGCTACGCGCCCGACTCGATCCATAGGATAAATCGAACTTGCCCTTCGGGCATCACGCGAGGGTGTGGATCTTTGGATATCCGGACTGGACCATAGACGCGCAAGCTGTCGAGAAGCTTCTGCTCGTTGAGCTCGGGAATCGTAAAGTGATAATAACGGCCCGAACCTCGTCGCCAGCCGAGTTCGACTTCGCCCGCTTTTTCTGCGCCGAGCTCTTTTATCTGCTGCGTGATTTTCGGAGCAATATCTTCGAGATCGCCAAGAGTCATAAAAGCGCGATAGACGAAACTGCGCGACGATTTTACCACGGAAGAAACAGGAGAAGCCGATGAATTAACCGGTGAGGCTTGAGGTAACTCAATGCGCGCGGCTGGCAAAGACGGCGTAGGTGCAACCGATACCGCCGCGACAGCCGAATTCGGGTCAGGCAGCACCGGCTGCTGGGCCGGTATCGCTCCTGACGCTTCTTCTGAAAACTCTTCGTCACCCGAACCCTCGAAGGGACCAGATTCTGATTCTTTATCTTCGTCGACCAAATTTGCAGCAAGGTTCGCGGCCAAATTGGGGTCATTGCCCTGGCTCGGGCGCGGTTCAACTCGAGCAATTTCGATAGATCCTGAATCGAACGATGGACCACTGCGAAAAATCGGCATCGACTTCCACGGAATCAAGACCACAAGAGCTGCCGTGGACACCGAGACGCCGACAGCGATAATCGACCACCGAAGCGAATCCGGCCACTCAGACCACCGTGCAATACGTTTTGACAGTGAAACTAGATTCTCAGCTTGATCTAGTTCCATCAAACATTCTTCAGTCAGTTCAATCGCTTTCAATGATTCGGCATAAGCCAATCCGCGACGAATAGCTGCAAGAAGATTTTGGCTCTCTCGGTCATCAACGACAAACGCTGCGACCGCAGCTCGTCGATCAGGGTCAAGTTGCTCGGTCGCAAAATCGAACAACATTTCATGAGCTAGAAATGGTGTCAGCTTCCGTTTTTCTGTCATGGGCGAGCCACAAGCCCGAGCTGCCGAACGCCTTTTCCAAGGCGATAACGAATCGTGCCGACAGAGGTTTGGAAGCCTTCAGAAAGTTCGTCGTCACTGATACCAAGAACTAAAGAAAAAAGCAGTGTCATCACATCTTCATCGGGTGCATCTCGCTGATACCGCGCCCACGTCGTCAAATCGATGCTGGACGGAATATTCCAAACGGTTTCGGGAGGCGCGTTGAGTTGGTTTCGAACAATCTGTTTACGATGAATCTTCCAAGCATCGTGACAAGCCCTTATGAGGGCATCGACAGGCACAAGACTCTGCTCGCGGTCTTTTCTCGAAATTTCTGAAAACTCAGCTTTCAGTTGGGCGATCGCGCGGGTCGCGGCCAGCAACGCAACTCGCTCTTCCATAAAGCCAAGCAGAAAAAAGAGCCCGATCGATCGGGCTTGGTCTCGCTTCAATCCGTGCAAACCTGTTTATAGAGATCAAACTGATCAAGCGCTTTTCCAGAGCCCAGTACGACGCAAGTCAGAGGCTCTTCGGCAATCGTGACCGGAAGTCCTGTCCGTTCACGCAGAAGAATATCGAGGTTCGCTAGAAGGGCTCCGCCACCTGTCAGCACGATTCCGTTATCGACAATATCGGCCGCAAGTTCGGGCGGTGTTTTTTCGAGAGCCGTACGAACCGCGTCGACCACTTCACTCAGCGGATCCATCAACGCATCGTTAACTTGAGACGATGTGATTTCGATTGTCTTCGGTGCACCCGCGACAAGATCTCGGCCTTTGATCTCCATGACACGTTCTTCTTCAAACGGATACGCGTTGCCGATTTGTACTTTGATTTTTTCGGCCGACTGTTCGCCGATCAACAAATTGAACTGGCGACGTACGTAGTTCACGATCGCTTCATCAAATTTGTCGCCGGCGACTTTGATCGACTTGCAGTAGACGATCCCGTTTAAAGAAATCACGGCAACACCTGTTGTCCCACCGCCGATGTCGACCACCATGTTGCCGATCGGTTCGGTGATCGGTAAACCCGCGCCGATCGCGGCCGCCATCGGCTCTTCGATCAAATAAACTTCGCGCGCTCCCGCCGAGAACGCCGATTCTTTCACGGCCTTCTTTTCAACCTGAGTAATTCCATACGGAACACAGATGATGATACGCGGGCGAATGAATGACTTTTTGTGACCCGTCGACTTCGAAATAAAATATCGCAACATTTGCTGCGTCACTTCGAAGTCAGCAATAACGCCGTCTTTGATTGGACGAATGGCGACGATCGAACCTGGCGTTCGTCCCAACATCTCCTTCGCTTCTTTTCCAACAGCGAGGACGCGGTTCTGCATACCGCGATAATTTTTCTGAACCGCAACGACCGAAGGTTCGTCGAGAATGATGCCGTGACCTTTGGCGTAAACGAGGGTGTTGGCCGTGCCGAGGTCGATTGCGAGATCGTGCGAAAAATAATCCGAAATTTTGTCGAAAAAACTCATAAGAAAAGTTTAGGGCTCGCCTGAAACAATGGTCAATTCCGGTGCTTAGAAGTTTCTAACGCGCACCGTCGCACTCGACCATCGTGAACCTCGAATTTTTAAGCGAAAAGTACCCCCGCGCGGAGTAGAAATGGGCACTATGACGCCAGAAGACGCTTATCAGATGCTGGAAAAATTCTTTACGACACGCGAAGCGCCACGTCTCGCCCTAGCTCATTTGAAGGAAAATCTCGAGGTCGGGATTTTGATTGGTGGGATGGTCCCATGCGCCATCTTTCGTCGAGGTACGACCGTTCATGTCGAGAGGCGAGATGCTCGCAACCCGGATTTCATTTTTAAGCTCGAGCCCCGGACGGTCACGGTGTTGGCCGAACAAACTCCCGACGACATCGCCGAAATTGGTCTTTCGGTCTTAAAAGAGATGCTGGCAGGAGCCATTCGGCTGGAAATGCCGGGCGGACTTTTGTCTGTCTTGCGCGGTGGCTATCTCGAAGTGATTGCCTCCGGCGGAGCGCCGATCATGAAAATGCTGGCGCAAATCGGCCTGAATTCGCCAGCAAAAATCGTCGGCTTTTTTCGAAAACTCCGCGGTTAGCGCGTGGTCGTAACAGTTTTCACGTAGGTCGGTGCGCCATCGGCGTACGTCGGCGTTTCATCCTGTTGAACTTTCAGCATCGCCGAGCTCGGCAAACACCTTCCACAGGTTCGGAACACAAACTGATATTCAACAACTCCGGGCGCGATCTGCTGGCAAGTGACGGCGGTGGCCGATGTCATGTGTGCTTTCTTGATCGACTCGAGTTCAGGGGTCGCGGCCATTAGAATCGTCGACATTCTCACAGGATCAACGACGCAGGCTGATGGCGGAGGTCCGGGTGTGAGCGGCGGTATTGGTCGCCCGGGAACAACAGGAAGCGCCGAACGCATCGGTGTGAACTCGTACGAACCCACGCAGGTCGCGCTGAATTGTTCGCCGAGTTTAAACAAATTCACCGAGGCTTTCGCGCTTCCCAACTTCACCGCCGTACCTTCGAAAGCTTTTTGAAAGTCACCGCCTGCAATCGTGATATTGTATCCGCCGGTGTTGTCGACAGCTTGAAGGTAGGGATCACCGCCCTCCGTTACGCCCACAAGTTGACGGTCGTTGTAGGTTTGGCCGAACAGCGTGACCGTTGAACCCGTTGAATTCGAAACAATGTCGATTACTTTCGGATAAGCAATACCATCTTGCGTACACTGGATGTCGAGGTTGGCGTGCTTCGCAACTTCGGCTTGGGCAGGCGCAGTTGCGAAAGCCGATGCGGCCGCGAGGCTGAGAGCAACCAGAGAGTTTTGAAAACGTATCGTCATGATTTAGGCTCCGTCGGGTTATATTCAGACCGTCGTAGCTTTTGGCTCAGAGGATTCCAACGAAGGACCCGAGCTCTGAACTTTATCTCCGGTGGAGCTCCGCTGTGCCCCACTTCGTCGAGATTAAAATTTCAAGGGCTTGACGCCCAACGCGGACATCACGCCAACAAGGTGGTTGAGATACGGCGAGAGAGCTTCGGGCGAATCGTAAATGGCGGAAGGCAAAACGCTGTAGCGTAATACAGTCTTTCGCTGAATCAGCGTCGACCCGCCCACATGATACTCGTCGGCCACCGTCAAGTGATCGAACTTCTTCGAGAACAAGAGGGCGAGGCCATTTGTCGGATCAATTTTATTGAGTAGCAACTGACGCGTTTTTTCGACGGCCGACAACGAAACGCCGCCGATCAGAAGCGCAGTTCCGTTAACTTCGACAACAATATGCGGCGGGAGGCGCAGAAAGGTTCCGCGTGTATAAGCCCCCGATTCAGGATGTCCCAAAAAAAGCTTTTCGGTTTTTTCGACGTAGCACCAGAGCAAAAGAAAATGTCCGCCGCCGCCGTGAACTCCTCGCCCGGAGGACATTTCTGCGATTCGAACTTTGAAGCCGAGGTGCTCGAATTCGATAGGTCCAAATGGCCAGAGAAGCCTGCCACCGAAAAAGCGTAAGAACGATTCACTTCGCTGTTTCATTTTTCGTGGCAGGACGAACAAAAAGAACACGCCGGCAAGCCCGTACAGAACGGCCATCGCGAGTTCGATCAATTTCTCTGCCACGCAAATTCAAGACTCAGATACTCTTGAAGAAGTTTGGATTGAGTCGCTCTTTCTTGTTCGGACCAATGTAACTCTTCTTGAAACGCGCGACTGATTCGGCCGAGGAACGGAAGACCGTGATCGGCGCGTGACAGCACAAGCGGTACACGACGCGAATAAAAGTCGACCAACGAATCACACATCGTCTCGCGAATCGCGTGTTTCGCTTCGATTGTCCACATGCGCTCGTCTTGCGAGAAACTAGCTCCAGGATCAAAGACAAAGAGCCGCTCGACTTCACTTGCGTGCCGTTCGATCAGAGTCCTTAAAACCTCGTGCGAGAGGCCCGTTTCTCGGTGATAGCGCTCCAGGCCGCGACGCGCGTTGCTGAGAGCGTCGACGGAGGCCAGCGGGTTCAAGGGCACCTCGGTCTGTGGTCGTCCAAAGCGAACGCGATCGTTCACGTCAAAGAAGTCGAGCGTTGATTCGACCGCGTCGAGCGCCATTCTTCTGTAGGTTGTGTACTTGCCGCCGGCAACAAAAGTCATGTTGCGTTCATCGTTATAGATCAGGTGCTCACGCGAAGTTTTTGATTCTGTCTCGGAACCGTCGTCGACCAGCGGCCGAACGCCGGCGTAACTCGCAATAATGTCGGCTTTCGTCAGCCCTGCGCCCGGAAAGTACTGACCTGCTACATCGAGCAAGTAATCGACATCTTCCGTCGTCACCGACACATCTTGGGGGTCGCCTTTGTAATCGGTGTCGGTTGTGCCGATGATGAACATCTCGTGGCGAGGAATTCCGAACACGATTCGTTTCTCGTTGTCAGCCGCCATGACGATCGCATCGTTCACGTTAAACCGCGAACGATTGAAGGTCAGGTGAACTCCCTTCGACGGTCGCAGTACTTTCTTCCATTGTTTCAGCAAATCGACGGCGACCGAATCGGTCCACGGGCCGACAGTGCTGACGAAATGTTTTCCACTCAGATTGAACTTCGTGCCGCTGACGGAGTCTGCGCAAACGACGCTCGACATTTTTCCGTTTTCTAAAACGGCATCGACCGCGCGTACGTGGTTGACCGCAAGGGCTCCCATCGAAACGGCTGACCGCATCGTCTCGTGGACCAGGCGATCGTCGTCCATGTAGGCGTCGCTATAGACGTAACTTCCCTCGAGTCCGCTTCGCTGAAGTAGAGGCAAACGTTTGACAGATTCGTCGGCACTAAGACGTTCGTGAGGCTCGGGCGCTTCGAACAAAGACAGCGCATCGTAGGCCCACATACCCAAACCCATTTTAAACATCCCGACACGATTGCCTTTGTAAAGTGGCAGTACGAATCGCAACGGGTGAACAAGCGTCGGTGCGATATCAAAAAGTAGAGCACGCTCTGACAAAGCTTCGAACACGAGGTGAAATTCGTAGTTTTCTAGGTACCGAATACCACCGTGAATAAGTTTTGAGGATCGCGAGCTGGTGCCGACAGCGAAGTCTCGAGCTTCGATAAGAGCGACCTTCATGCCTCTCGAGGCCGCATCGCGGGCCACGCCGGCACCCGTGATTCCCCCTCCGATGACGACCAAATCAAAGGTTTGTGTCTTCATTTGGTCGATCATTTTCGGACGATCGTGAACAGACAGACGCAGATTTTCTTTTTGCATACGGCGACACTTAGCCTTTGGTTGTTGCGAATTCGATGATGTCGTCTTCGATCATCCTACCATTGCGGTTTCGAATCACCTCGCCTCGACCTAAGTCGATTTTCGCGGGATCAAAACTCATCAACACGCGCTGCATGTGTTTCTCGCGAGCGATTCGAACAACCGTGTCTAGAAGTTCAGCGACCACTGCCGTCGATTCAGCCTCAACGTGCTCGATCCATACGGTCTGGGTCTGTTTTCTGAAAAAGAGGAACGGCTGGGCAAGAATGTAACCCAGTAAACGTCCCGTTTGAGGATCTCGGCGCGACATCGACCAACCAAGTTTGAGGTAGTGATCCAACGATTCAGCTCGCCACGGTGCCGTCCATTCAACGAACGGGTCTGCCGTTCCAGCACGGGCCCGTGAAAATTGAAGCACTTCGTCGCGCTCCGAAATCGAAAGAATTTGAAGCTCGGGGAACTGCGTGATTTCTTGCTCGCTCATAACCGCACTCTCATGGTTCAATCGGTCTTTCTGGAGGCAATATCTCGAAGCCACTCGAAGCGGTCAATGAGTTCAGTTCAGGTTTGTGGAACGACATCGACGCGTGCCTCACGCGTGCTCGCACGTCGAACCAAACCGGCGAGAGGCCAGTTGCCGTTTTCGACGCCGATGGCACCCTCTGGGATGAGGACGCGGGCGAGGCATTTTTCCAGTGGCAGCTTGATAACTGTGAATTCCAAAACCTGCCTGATGACCCGTGGGCACACTACCGCAGTTGGAAAAAACGTGATCCGCACGGAGCCTACGCTTGGCTGGCGCAAATTTCGGCCGGCAGCGAGCTTTCGAAAGTTCGGGCTTGGGCCGAGGCTTGTTATGATTCGCATCGCCCCTGGCCCGTTTTTCGAAGCATTCAAGATTTATTCAAAAAACTTCAAGCGGCCGAGTTCGATATTTTTGTGGTCACGGCTTCGGTCAAGTGGGCGGTTGAACCCGCAGCCCTCGATTTGCTGGGTGTTCCACACGAGAACGTTCTCGGTATTGAAACCGAAACTCAGATCGACGCGAACGGCGTTCAAATCGTTTCCGATATCGTGAAACCGCCAATCACGTATCGCCAAGGCAAAGTCGACGCTTTACTGAAGGCCAGCGGCGGCCGACGGCCGCTACTTTCGGCCGGCAACACGCTTGGAGACATCGCGCTGCTCGACACCGCTCGCGATTTTAAACTCATGATTCAGTCGCAATCGCCGCTGCTTTCACAAAACGCCGTTTTGCTAGCCGAAGAAAAAAAACTTCGCGACCACGGTCGTCCGCTGGGCTGGCGACTGCATGCCTTTCGTTCGTAAATTCTATCGTTCAGCTGAACGATAGATCGAATAGCGATCGCGGTGAAGTGGAGCCACCACGTGCGAAAGCCAAGCATGATGTCTTTGAATAATGTCGCGCGACCTGCCGCCGCGGGCAATCACGACGATCGGTTTCAATCGCGCCGCCAGCTTCAAGTTTTCGACACAGTTTTCCACATCTCTTCGAGATCCAAAGTCGTACATAAAGTAAAACTCGGGTACCGACGAAACGAATTCAGAATTTGCAAAGTCGAGTGTCGAGGCGTCCGCATGAACAACTCTGCAGTTCTTCAAACTCTTCAATTCAATCACTCGCTGCGCTTCGATTTGCCTTTCAAGCACAAGTTCGCAACCGATAAATTGGACTTCAGAAAAATGGCGGGCAATCACGTGCGCTAGGCGCCCGTAACCAGCGCCGAGGTCGACAATCGTCTCATCTTGCTGAGGTTGAATCGTCTCGAGAATTTCTCGAAGCTCGGCGTACGGAGTTGAAAAGGTCTGAACCGACTTGCCGAACCAAAATTCTCGATTCAAATCGGCGGCCGCAACAATATTCAATTGATTCACTTGGTGGGCCATCAAGATCTGCGATTCTACGGCCGAAGTTTGCAAGCCAAGCCAGGCGTCGACCTCAGCTGCATGCGCTTTTTGCTGGTCGTAAGTTGCACCGGCCGCGCACGGAAACGGATCGTTTGGCGTAAACGTCAGCATCTCGTTTCTCCCTGAAGAATTCTTTCAGCATCGAATTCTTTCCGCGTCGGCCGCCGGCTCGGCATGTTAGGAACTTACCAACTCGTGACCAAGAGGCGCAAATGAAGAAACCCAGTGAACGTGAATCAACTGCACTCTTGATTGTGGACATGCAAAACGGCGTTGTTGCTGGTTCCCACCGGCTCGACGAAGTCATCGCGAATATTAATGTTCTGGTCGAGCGAGCCCGTGCGGCCAAGATTGCCGTGATTTGGATTCAACATTCCGACAATGGAATGAAAGAGGATTCGGCCAGCTGGCAGCTGGTGAGCCAACTGATACCGGAAGCTTCCGACACGCTCATTCGGAAGCGATATTTAGACTCATTCGAAGACACCGATCTCGAGGCCCAGCTCAGTCGCCTCGACGTCAAGAGAGTCGTTGTTGCCGGAGCACAAACTGATGCTTGCATACGCGCCGTTCTGCATGGCGCATTCGTGCGTGGATACGAAACCACTCTTATCGGCGACGCTCACACAACCGAAGACCAAAGTTCGCATGGGCTACCCGCGCCTGAACAGCTTATTCAGTTCACAAACACCTACTGGACATGGCAGGCCGCCCCGGGCCGCAGAGGCGTGGTCTCAAAGACCGCCGAAGTCGATTTCGGCCACTGAAGCGTTCCAACGTGAAAACGGCCAATTTGTAGACTCGAGGACCGGTCAATTCAGATCAAACGGCGTCCATTCCCCAGACCCAAATGGGAATCGGAAGGTACTTCTCGTAGACACGCTTTTCATCGATCGTGAGTTGGACCTCATTGAGATCAAGATCGCCAAAAAAGAATCCCGGCGCCTGCAGAGGGCCATTCAACTTACGGTAGGCACTGAGAAGACTTCCAACATCTGTAGGCTCAGCAGTCGTCAGCTTCTCGATTATCGCTTCATGGTTCAGGATTTGAATCATACCGAACGGATTTCGAGCGACTCGCTTAGCGACGGGTTCAAGCCGTGCGGCGACGTCCGCCCTGTATCCGGGAATCATGACAATCACCGTCGTACCGAGCTTCTCTTTCGCGAAATGGAACAAGTTGGATACGATGTCCGTCGGCCCGGCCCAGTCGTGTAGGCATGCCGTTAAATCCGCACCCTTTCCTTCAAAGGTGTAGGCTAGCAATTTTCCCTCGGCATTTCGGGCCGCAAAAAACCTGACTTTAGGAATTTTAAGATATTGTTCCTGCAATTCTCGCGACCTTGAAACTCGAACGCTATGCGAATTGTAAAGGTCCAAAGTTTCGGCCGCGAGCTTGGGGCCCGCTGCTAAACTCTCCTCCGCAAACAAAACGCCATCTTGCTTTGAAAAGCTCGATTTCTCTAAGTACGCACAAATTTCATGACCGGCGCGCTCAAAATTCAGTTTCCGATAAAAATCGTAATCGTACGTCCAGAGAACACTGATGTCGCAACCTTGCTCGACCGACAATTCAAGACACTTTTCGATACACTGCCGCCCAAAGCCGCGCTTTCGGAAATTCGGGTCAGTTACGAGAGATCCTATGATCCCTAATTTTAAAGTTAACCCGTTTGTGGTGAGATCGACGAAATCGACAACAGAATGCGATACGATTTTTTCGCCCGCCCGAATTACGACCATATTTTTCAGGTCTCGACGGCTTAAAGCTTGTGGATACTCGGCTGAGATCGACCACTCGACATGGTTGCGCAAATGCAAATCTAGAAATTCAATCAACGAATCGTACTCTTCCGGCCGTGGACTTTCAGGCCCTGTGATTAAATCGATGCGCGATCTCCCTGCTGGAAGTTTTTGACTTCCGGAACCCTATCAAATCCTACAAAATTGTCCACGGCAAACCAGCAAAGATGAGGCTCGGTACATCGCTTTACTTGCTAACCAACTATCAAGGAAGTACGGAATCTTCTATGGCCAAGGCGCTGGATCAAAACATTTTCCGCAGGTTTCTAAGTCTCGTCTTTTTCATCGATGGAGTAAAACGAGAACCTAACGCGACGAGAGACCACGATTCGTTCAGGCGGTTTGACGATAGCGAAACCGAGGTTATCTGGGGCCCCAGTTTGTTCGACTTTTTCAAAAAAAGTGCCGGCCCTCATCGCTTCCGCCTTCTGTGTTTTGCCACCCTTAAAATTCCCCTCGAATTTACATCCGTGCTTCTCATGGCTCCGCTGCTTCACAGCATCGGAAATGGCGCGATCCCTGAGAGCATTCAGTGGATGATTTTTTTGTGTATCGGACTTGTCATTCAAGGCGTGAACCAAAATCATTTTTTTCATTCAGAAATCTTGATCATGAATTCCATAGAGCGCCTGGGCGTACGGCACCTCTTTCGATCGCGTCGGCCGGATCTTGTGAATGCAGCAACCAATGATTTGCCAATTCTTACCGAACTTCCGATTGTCTTGGCTGAAGTCTACGCGTGTACCGGAATTGTACTGCTTGGTGTCGCCCTACTGTTTTCGAAAGTTGGCTGGGCATCAGCGGTGGCAATCGGGCTGATCGTGGCACTGTCGCCGCTAGCGGCCAGACTCAATTCTCGCGTAGCAAAGCTGAATGACGAACTTTCAGATCGTAGGAATGAGAGGGTGCAACTGCTCGTCGGCCTGCACAGGGTTTATCCAACGCTTAAGTCTTTGAATTCTGAAGAGCGCTTTCTCGGAAAGCTAAAGCACGCCCGAGGAAAAGAAGAATCTGCAATGAGAAGTATGATTCTGGCGGTTCTCTTCCCAAAACTTATTTATTACTTTTCCTCGGCACTCGTGGCGCTCGGTACGTTCGCTGTCTTTGTATGGACTGGTGGCACAATTTCAGTCGAAGTGGTTTTCTCGACGTTTCTCATTTTAAAAATTATCGACTTTCCCATTTCTAGTATCTCCGATTTGACGATTATGTACGCTCGCACGAAGGCAAGCTACCTCCGACTTCGGCAACCTTCGACGAAGGTTGCCACGCAGAATGAAGGCAAAAGCGAGGCCTTAGAGGCAGCGTCGGTTGAAGTTAGCCTCGATGAGACTCACACAAAACTTAAGCTGGACAGTCAGCTCCAACTAAATTTACCCCATGGTTCAATGGTTGCGGTTGTCGGCCCAATGGGGGGCGGGAAAAGCACTTTGCTGAACCAAATTTTTCAAGGTCTTTCTCAAGTTGCAAAAGTTCACCTGGTTTCGCAAAGGCCGTTTTTGTTTCGCGGAACAATTCGCGACAACGTCGGCCTCGACATGAATCTTTCCATAGATGAAACTATCCGCGCCCTGAACCTGGCTTGTCTTTCGTCGGTTGAACTTCAGGGCGAACTTCTCGATAAAGTCGTCGATGCCTCAGGCGCGAACCTCTCTGGAGGCCAACGTCAGCGCCTGGCACTTGCGCGTGCATTTGCATCTCAGTCAGAATATCTGATACTCGATGATTCTTTTTCTGCGTTAGATCCAAAAACTAGAAACCAACTCTTTCAAAATCTGCTGGCGCAAAGACAGAAGTTTCGTTCGATTATTTTTGTCTCGAACCTAGAGGCCGAGGTGGCGTCGAGCGATCACACGATTTCGGTGACTAAACATGCCTTCACGCGACTTTCTGATCTCAATTCTGCTCGTGTTTATTTGTTAGCGGCCGACAGCACTGAAAGTCGCCTCGATGAGAACAGCGACCAGGCTCCCGAACCAGTTTCGAAAACAGAAACGCTTGGTCCCAATTCAGAAGCCGTTTCGAATTTCTGGAAAGTCCTATGGACATATATCCGATCGATAAATTCAAGCAATGTGCCTTGGCAGCTACCCCTGCTGGTGGTCCTCATACTCATGGGTATAGTTGCCGGAAATCTTCAGAACTCATTTTTCCAGATTTGGAGCTCACCAAGCAGTGACTTAAATGTTTTAGCTCAAACCTTCGTCAACTTCGTGAACAAACAAGGCATAACAATTCCTCTCACCATCAGTGGTCTTGGCGTCTTCGCAGCGCTAGCGCTCGTATCGCTGATACTCGTCTCTCTCCGTTTGGTTCTTTGGGATGTTTTCACAATCCGAGGAGCTTCGAAGCTGCTTCAAAGTTCTGTCGCAAGCCTTCTCGGTGGGGGTAGCACAAAACTCATCCACATCAAACCACATGACCTCGATCAGCGTCTATCTGACGACTTCAGCCTCATAGATGATCGCGCGAAGACTGATGTCGATCTTGGTCTTTCGTCATCGATCGACTACATCATCGCGGCGTCGATGGTTTTTTTGCTGTCCATTCAGTTTTTGGGACTCTACGCAGTCTTCATTTTCATTTGGATCGTGTTCTTCACGCGATATTTAAATTCGAGCATTATGATTCGACAACAAGTCATCGAGACGAAGGGTCGATGGCTTGGTGAACTTAGCTCATCAGGCGAATCGCGCCTGGCGATCTCTCATGCCGGAGCCGAGAGCTTCATTTTTTCTCGCTTGAACGAAAGTTTAGACCTCTATCAGTATAAGAAGCTCCAGATAAATCTAATTTCGAGGTGGTTTTTAGGATTTACCCCTGTTCTTGGCGCAGCGCTGCTTTTGGCGGTTCTCTTGATGATGCAACAGTCTCGCGAGTCCGCAGTTCTCACAGCAGTCGCCATCACATTTTCACTTCAGCAGTGGATGATTTTAAATGTCGTCGCGAGATGCCTTCAGGGAATAAAATCGTACTCGCTGTCGATGAAACGTGTTTTTGATCTGGCACTCGAATCCGATGATAAGGTCTCAATCTTGAGTTCAAGTATTAAGTCTTCTTTGAACGCCCAACAGATTGGATTGAAAGTCGAGGATGCTGCTTTCGGTTATGACCAATCAATTCTATCCGTCCGCCAACTACATTTTCTGCCGAATCAATTCACTTTAATTTCAGGAAAAACGGGGGCGGGTAAATCGACTTTGATTAAAGGTCTTCTCGGAATGGCACAAAGGTTTGAAGGTCGCATCATCTTTCAAAATAAAACGGTGAGTTCGATGATGCCTTTTTGCTCGTATGTCGCACAAGACCCAGTCTTCGTTGAAAGCTCGGTTCGCGCTGAGCTTCAGCTTTCGCTTCCAGAACAACTTTCTGACGACGAACTGGCAATTAGTTTGAATCACATTGGTCTGGCCTGGATTGCGACGAAGCTCGATGCAGACCCCCGAAAACTTTCGCTCGGCGAGCAGCAGATGCTCTGCGTGGTGCGAGCTGTTCAAAGCCGTAAGCCGATTTTAATTTTTGACGAGGTCACTGCCAAACTCGACAGACCGACTGAAATCGAAATTTTAAATCTAATAAAGTCACATTCGGAGAATCGAATCATCATTCTTGTCTCGCATCGGTCTGCGGCGACCCAGTTCGCTGATCAGGTGGTGTTGGTCGAAAACTCAGCCGCGGCAGTTGTTTGAGGAGGTCACCGATGAGGTCGCACAGCAGGTCTAAGATCCGGTCACAGATGAAACCACTCGAAAAGTTCCTGAACTCACCTCACTTCGATGGTGCTACCGATTTTCGTCGCATTGAGCCGAATGACTTTCTGCCGGCACTCAATCAGGCTATTCGACTTGCTAAGAAACGAATTCAAGAGGTTCGAAATGCTCCGGCAGGTTTTCGCGAAACTATATTGGGCCTAGAGAGTGCGGCGTACGAACTTCAAGCTGTTGCCTCTGTACTTTTCAACCTCTACGCAGCCTGCAAGACTGACGAATTGGACTCGATAGTTCAAACCTGTTCAAACAAGATCGAAGACTTTCAGTTTGAAATCGCTCACGATCAGATCATTTTTCAGAAGGTCGAAGAAATTTATTTAAGGTCCGAGAAATCCAAGGACGGTCTCGATCCCGCTCTCACTTCTGAAGATCGTCGTTTGATTGCCAAGATTTATGCCGACTTTTCTGAAAACGGAGGCAAGCTCACCGCAAAACAGAAACAAAGACTTCAGACCATCGATCGAAAGCTTTCACTACTTTCTCAAAGCTTTGCTCAGAATGTTGAAAGCGCTAAGTCAGATTTTCGCCTTCATATTCTTTCAGCTCGAGATCTAAAGGGCCTGCCCGAAAACCTCATCCGTCAGGCGAAGGCTGAGGCCAAAGCGCTCTCTTTGGAAGGCTGGGTGATCACGCTCGATGATTGGTCTTACGGACCCTTTATGAAATACTCAGAAGTCGCTTCTCTGAGGGAAGATTTGTGGCGAGCGCAAGGATCTCTGTGTGTCGCCGGACCCTACGATAACCGGCAGAATATCATCGACATCGTTCGCCTTCGTGCCGAAAAGGCATCTTTATTCGGCGAAAAGAGTTTCGCTGATCTGACAATTAAGAACCGCATGCACGCAGACGCGGGGTCAGTAAATCTTTTTTTAGATCGTCTTCTCGCAGCAGCAACAAAAGCCGGCGCAGCCGAGCTAAATGAAATCAAATCTTTCTCAAGGAAAGAACTTAAAAACCCCATTCTTAAGCCCTGGGATGTCGACTTCGTAACAGCTCAACTAAAGAAAAGAACTTTCAAGCTTCATGAAGAAGAGTTTCGAAAACACCTCTCAATTTCCGCAGTCACACGAGGCATCCTTGAGCTTTCTAAAAAGCTCTTCGGTTTGAAGTTGAAAGCAAACAAGGCTGTTCCTGTTTATCGAAAAGACGTCTTAGCCTTCAGCGTTTTCGACAGCGGCGAAAATTATCTAGGTCTTCTGTATGTCGATTATTTCCGTCACGCAGGCAAACAAGAAGCCGGCGCTTGGATGACGACTTATCGAGAACAGTGCTACCAAGGATCGCGTCGAATTCATCCCCATGTCGCCATCGTGTTCAACTTTCCAAGCGGTCAGAATCTTACGCTCGACGACCTCGAGATCGTCTTACACGAATTGGGGCACGCTTTTCACGAACTTCTGTCAGATTCCCGCCATCGATCTCTTGCCGGAAGTAAGGTGAATCTCGACTTCGTCGAGCTGCCAAGCCATCTGTTGGTCAACTGGGCGCACCACCCAAGGGGCCTTCGAATTTTCGCGAAGAACGCAAAACCTAAGCAGATCAACGCGATCCTCAGGGCTCTTAAATTTCAATCAGGTTTGCTGAACCACATGCAGACAAGGCTCATGAAGATCGATCTTGGGTGGTCAAGTTTGTCGTTTTCTGAAGCGAAGAAACTCACTTCACGAGACGTCGAAACTTTCGAAAATAGTATTTTGAAGAACAGCGATCTTTTTACACGTCAACCCGGACACAATCTATCGTGTACCTTCGAAAACATTTTCGTCGACGAGTATGCGGCAAGCTTTTACAGCTACAAGTGGGCTCAAGTACTTGAGGCTGACATCTTCACTGAGTTTGAAAAAAATGGGCTATTTCATAAAGCAACGGCTGTCCGTCTGAAGAGTACGATCTATTCAAAAGGCGCACTAAGTTCCCCCGATGCTCTGTTTAGGGACTTCAAAGGACGAGACCCCTCGATTCAAAGCTACTTGAGACGTGAAAACTTAAAGGACTTTCACGCTGCGACCAAAGTTTCATCAGCGTAACAGGCCGCTTTAGCCGATCTCTCTATCGCCCCTAGTTTCATACCCAGGGCATGCATTCTGCACAC
>JALHOI010000015.1 GCA_022843085.1 Pseudobdellovibrionaceae bacterium | reverse complement strand
AATCTGAAGTGACAGGTACTTTCAAAGCTGGAACACACTCGTTCGGGCTGAAAGATAAGGGTATCGACTACGCCGTTGATTCAAACAACGAAACGTTGATTGCGCCCTATGTTAAGAAGTTAGAGGAAGTACGAGCTCAAATTGTGTCGGGAAAAATTAACGTCCCAGACTTTTACGAAGCCCGCAAGTAAGGCCCGAGGTGAGTCAAACCACTTCGGTACAGTTCGATTCAGTCTCGCGCGTGTTTCCGCATTGTCGCGCCGTCGACAATGTCAGCGCAAGCTTCGAGGGCGGGCAAATTCACGCCATTCTCGGTGAAAATGGCGCTGGAAAATCGACGTTGATGAAACTCTTGTTCGGCCTCTTACAGCCGACCGAGGGGCAGATCCGAATTCGGGGTGAAGTGCAGCATTGGAAGTCGGCTGGCGACGCCATTGGCGCGGGGCTTGGTATGGTTCAGCAGCACTTTGCGCTCGTCGATTCGTTGTCAGTCATTGATAATATCATGCTTGGTTATGAATCGACCTCTGCGCTAGGCGTTCTCAATCGTGGCGAAGCGATTCGCAATCTCGAAAAGAACCGTCAGTCGGCAGCTCTTCAGCTAGATTGGCACCAGCGTGTCGAAGAGCTTTCAGTCGGCGAAAAGCAGAAGGTCGAAATTTTAAAGTTGATTGCTCGAAAATCTCAGATTCTGGTTCTTGACGAGCCGACAGCCGTGCTTTCACCCAAAGAGATTGACGGTTTATTTGCGATTCTGAAATCGCTGCGCGATCAAGGCCGCACCGTTTTTGTCATTACACACAAACTTGGCGAAGTCTTCGATCATTGCGACACTTGGTTTGTCTTGCGAGCGGGCAAGAAGACGGGGCAAGGATCAATCGCGACGGCTCGACTTGACGATATTGTTCGCGCGATGGTCGGTACAGACGTACCGCCTCTTGATTCGCGTCGACCGGCAGTGACCGGCGAATCTCGACTTACATTTTCAAACGTTTCGATTCTGGAAGCGGCTCACCCTGTTCGAGACCTAAGTTTTGAATTGAAAGCTGGCGAGGTACTGGGCGTTGCGGGTGTCGATGGCGCTGGTCAATCCGAAATTGTCGAAGCGCTTCTCGGTTTGCGTTCGTTTGCCGGTGAAATCGAAGTTCTGAACTGCATTCTGAAAAGCAGTCCGACCCCAAATGAATCGGCCGTCCAGCTGACGAGGCTTCGCGAATTGGGCTTGGCTCTCGTCGGTGAAGATCGACATCAGCAAAGTCTGTGGCTTGACGAGTCTGTTGAAATCAACGCGGCGATCGGTTTTGAAGAGCAAAACCAGCTTGTGAAGGCAGGCTGGATTCAGCGAGGAGCTTGGCGCGAGGCTGTGCTGCGGTGGCTGAACTCATTTGATGTGCGCTTCAATTCACTAGAGCTTCCCGTGGCGCGTTTGTCTGGTGGAAACCAACAAAAATTAATTTTCGCACGCGAACTGTTGGGTCGGGCGGTTCGATTGCTTGTAGTTCATCAGCCAACTCGAGGCGTGGACTTCGCTGCTATACGACTTATCCACGAACGAATCATCGCCGAGCGTGACCGTGGTACGGCCGTCGTCGTCATTTCAAGCGAGCTTGACGAATTGATGGCGCTTTCAGATCGAATTTTGGTTTTATGCGCGGGACGAGCGACCGGCCATTTTTATCGCGAACCGACAAGCGCCCCTTTTGATCGCGAAAAGATTGGGGTAGCGATGACCGACGCTGCGGCCAGCCGATCGACGCAGCAGGAACGGCGAGCATGAGGTTTTTTTCCTTCTACGTGACGGCCATCGCTGTCGCTTTGGGCTTCATACTCGCTTTGTTGCTGACGGCGTTTCTTGGCGAAAACCCGCTTGACGTGGCTTGGGTGCTGATTCGCGGTTCTGTTGGGTCTTCGACCGCATTCGGTTACTCGCTCTTCTACGCAACACCGTTGATTTTTACGGGCCTCTCTGTCGCATGGGCGCTGAAGGCTGGCCTTTTTAATATCGGAGCTGAAGGTCAAATGACCGTCGGCGGAATCTCGATGGCAATAGTCGGTATCCTTTTGCAGGATCTCTCGGCGTGGCTCGCTTGGCCGCTTGCCCTTTCTGCGGGGTTTATGGCCGGGGCCTTTTGGGCGTGGCTTGTGGCCTGGTTTAAGGTCAATCGAGGGGTTCACGAGGTTCTTGGTTCAATTCTCTTAAATTTCGTCAGTTACGGATTGGCCGGACTTTTTATTCTCAATGTTTTTCGCAACACCGAATCAGCAAATCCCGAAACACTTGAGATCGGTTCGGGCTTCCATCTTTCGACACTTGAATGGCTTGGCGGAACGAGTCCGCTTAACATCGCATTTTTTTTCGCATTGGCTTTTGCAGCTCTCATCGACCTCTTGATTCGGCGTTCGAAAATTGGTTTGCATCTTAGCTGGACGGGCGGGTCGCCTGAATTCGCAAGGCGGTCGGGGCTTAGTATTTCAAAACAAACAATTGGCGCGATGATGATTTCGGGCGGTTTGGCCGGGCTCGCCGGCGCATCGGTCATCCTGGGATATATGCACAAGGCACGCGAGGGCTTCGCTGGTGGAGCCGGCTTTGTCGGAATCGCCGTAGCACTTTTGGGTCGCGGCAACGCGTGGGGCGTAGTCGCCGCTGCTGTCTTATTCGGTTGTTTACAAAAAGGGTCGCTGGATCTTGATATTGATACGGAAAACATCTCGCGTGATCTGGCGGTTGTGATTCAAGCACTGATTGTCATCGCGGTTGCGGCGAGGCCAGTTTTTGAGCGGCCGATTCGCAATTGGGTCGACCGTCGAAACAAGGCGGTAAACTGATGGATTTATTCGTCGCTTTTATTGAGAGTGCACTTCGGGTCAGTATACCGCTTATGTTTGCAGCTTACGGTGGATTGATTTCCGAACGGTCAGGTTTGGCGAACGTCGCGCTTGAAGGACTTTTATTGATGTCGGCTTTTGCCGGCGCGGCAACGGTCGCCGTGACTCAAAATCCGTGGTTAGGTCTCGCGGCCGGAATTTTCGCAGGCGCCGTCGGCGGTTTAGTTTTCGGAGTCGCAGCAATAAAGTCGCGCGCTGATCACATCGTCATGGGTATTGCGTTCAACATGCTTGTCGCTGGGCTTATTCCCACAATATGTCGGGCCTGGTTTGGTGTCACAGGCGGAACCCCGCAGCTCGATCGTTCGGTACGCCTTACTTCGGATGCCTCGTTTTTTGTGGCTGCGATTCTGCTAGGCGCGATTCTATTTTGGGCGTTGCGCGCGACCAGCTGGGGTCTAAGATTAAAGGCGGCGGGCGACGAGCCGTCGGCATTAACAGTTCAAGGCGTGAGTGCGGGCCTTGTGCGCATTCAGGCATCGGTTCTATGCGGTGCAGTTGTCGGCCTCGGCGGGGTCAATTTAAGCCTCTGTCAGGGCAGCGGTTACATTCGTGAAATGGCAGGTGGCCGAGGCTTTATCGCACTAGCGGCGTTAATCTTCGGCGCTTGGAAGCCCGTTCAAGCAGGACTCGCTTGTTTGTTGTTCGCCTCTGCTGATGCGCTGCAAATGTTGCTTCAGGGAAAGTCGTTTTTTGACTTCGCGATGCCGAATTCAATCGTCCAAATTGTACCGTACGTCGCGACGTTGCTTTTGCTAGCGCTTCGACGATCGACGATGAACGCGCCGAAGGCAATCAATCGCCCCGTCTAAAGAAAACCATTATCGCGGCTCCAACGAACACTCGCCTCAAGTGCCTCGTTAGCCGGGCGCGGATTAAAACCAAACTCTCTTTTCGCCTTGTCGTTGCTAAACCAATGGTAAAGCACCGAAGTCCAAGCGTTTTCAGTATTGATCGGTCCTTTTGATCCTACGCTTTCTAAAAAGTCGCCGACTCGGCCAGCCGCAAAAAGAGCGAAGCGCGGTAGCGCAATCGAAGGCGGCTTCACGCCAGCAAAAGCAGCGATACGATTAAACGTATCGTGGATCGAAAGGTTTTCGCCGGACGCGATCGTGCGATCTCCTGATTTTCCGGTCCGAAATACTTTCGTGCAAAGATCGACGACGTCATCGACGTGCACAATGTTGACGCCGCCAGGAGGATAAAACGGAAACGAACCTCGAGCCACTTTCAGCTGTGCGCCTCGGCTGCCTTTTTTCGCGTCGCCTGGACCGTAAATGGTCGAGGGGTTAATCGCGACAGCGTCGAGTCGGCCCACTCGCACTTCGTTAAATACCGCGAGTTCGGCGTCGTGTTTCGTTTCAAAATATCCGAGATTCAGGTGTCGAATATTGTAGTCCGAATGTTCATTCAAAATTTCTTGCGGAGTAAAGCCTGCACCGACCGCCGTGACCGAACTTAAGTGAAGCAGCCGGGCTTGACCGTTTTTCTGTATCGCCTTGATAACGTTCTTTGTTCCCTGAACGTTGACCTGTTCCATCGCGCTTCGCTGTGCTTTTGAATAAGCGATAAGGCCAGCAAGATGAAAAACCCCATCAACGCCTCGGCAGGCGGTTTCGAGTGACTCGAGATTTGTAACGTCGCCTTCAGCAACGTCTAGTTTCAGTGTTTCAAGTTCGTCGAGCTTCGTTCGTGAGCGCACCAGCACTCGCACTTCAAAACCTTCGTCGAGGAGTCGACGAGTCAGCCACTGCCCAAGAAAGCCTGTTGCTCCGGTTACTAATACTTTCATGCGCGTCTCCACTCGATTGGGTTCGACATTTGTGCTTTGAGTTCTCTATCCTGTCTAGGTTCTTCTATTTTGTGCCGCGATGAGCGCGGCGACTTCGAGGGGGTTTCAACGTGGGCGCCGATCTGCTGAAAAACGTGTATCTATTCAAAGACTTTTCTGCCGCTGAACTCGACCAACTCGGGTCTTTAGCAAAACCGACGACATTCAATTCAGGCGATGAGATCTTCGGCGAAGGCGACCTGGCGTCTTCTCTTTTCATTGTGAAATACGGTTCTGTTCGCATTCGGCGATCTGGAAAAAACGATTCTGTCGATGTTGCACAAGTCGGCACCGGCGCCCACTTTGGTGAAATGGCGTTTGTCGATGGTGAGCCTCGTTCAGCGACTGCCGTGGCACTTGAAAAGTCAGAGATCTTGCAAATTGATTTTGAAGCATTGAAAGCGCACTTCGATAAGAATTCAGCTATGGCCGTAAAGTTTTATCGCTCGCTCGCGAATTTTTTGTGCGGCCGTCTTCGCGTTACGACGATGGACCTGTCGTTTTCTCGCGAAAAAAATATTCGTCACTTTTAGACTCCGGTGCGGGGCCTCTGTCGAAGGCGCCGGGCGAGGCGCTGTCTCATAGCTTCAAACGCGACGCCGACGAGTGTCGCGCACAAAAGCCCAATAAGACCGCCCGCGATTACGTCGAGCGGGTAGTGAACACCAACATAGATTCTTGAGAATCCAACGACCGCCGCAAACGCGTAGGCGGGAATAGCCCACACAGGTGCAACGATTTGTATGGCGCGCGCCATCGCAAAATTGTTCGCGGCATGGTTTGAGGGAAACGACCAACCTGAATGTGAATCTGTTCGAAGCACGACGGGTACACCTGCAGCCTCGGGGCGGTCTCGTTTCACCCAGACTTTCACGCCCCTGTAAGCCGCGAGATCGGCAAGACCCATCGATAGACCAACCAATAAAACTCCCGTTAGCCATGCCCGCGCGCGAGACTTTCGAGTCACACCCGCGCCAGATTCAGAGCCAAGTTCAGGGCCAGATGCGGCGCCGGTGGTTGGCCGCAAAATCAAGACGGCGAAAAAGAGAGCGATGAAAATCCAGAATTCGTAGTGCTTATGAAGTTCGGTCGCGACCGGCATGACGACATCCAAAAGAGGGGTCGTCATTTTCGAATTGATGAAGATAAAAATGTCGCGGTCGAGATCGAGAAGCCAAGACATATCGAAAACCTAGCTGAGCCTCGCATTGCAAGCCAGAAAAGAAAAAGGGCAAACCTTTCGGCTTGCCCTTTCAGCTTCAGAAGACCAGGAGGCACTTGGCCCACCGAAGTCAGACTAACGATCAAACTAGCATCAGACAGTTAGGCCCGGTTGCACCACTTGTTAACTTCGTCGATGTTCAACTTCACAGCGCGTCCGTTTGGCGCGGGTTGCTCGAGAAGTGCAATGGCTTGCTTCATCGCCTCAGCCTTCGGCACACCCTTTACCTGCAGCGCTGTCGCGGTTTGAAGCAAGAACGTGAGGTGCGAACGAAGTTCTGGTGTCCAGTCCCTTGCAGCTTGGCCGCCGTTGACGGCAAGGGCGTCAAAACCCTGCTCGAGCTTCGCAGTTGGGCTGAGGATCGCCGCTGCATCTGCTGTTACTGTGTTTGGATCAGCCTTTACGAAGCCAAGAGCTTCAATGCGCGCGAGTCCAAGGTCTCGAGTTGCCTCGGTTTTAGATTGCGCGATCGCGCCATCGACTGCCGTCGCAATGACGGCGATTTTCACTGCCTGACCCAGGTTTGCTTTCTGAGTAGCGGTCATTCGGTAAGGAACCGCAGCTTCTGCTGCATCAACGACCGATGTTGTCGGAGCCTTATCAGCACCACCAGTTGCCGCTTTTCCGGCGCTCGTTTTTGCGTCTCTAACGGCTGCCGCTTTTGCTCCTGGAGGTTTCGCTTCTTTGCCGCCACCCGCTTTGCTCGCGTGAGCGGATTGACCAACAGCCATGACTGCTACGAGAGCCATTAACAAATTCTTCTTCACTTTGCCTCCTCGAGATAATCTCGAAATTCGTTTTTCAAAACTTAGTACACCATTCTACCGGTGCGGTTCCGTTCGTGACCCGGATCGCACAACTCTTAGTCCGTGGCGACAATCGTTGTCACAGCAGTTGGACTTTCGAAACAGCGTCGGTTCTCGGAATTCGCTGTTATCGCTCAAAACGCCTTTTTATTCAGCCGGGTTTTTCAAATCTTTATTCTTCTTCGTTAAAACGCCGTTTGAGTCGTTGTTTCGCTCTTTGTCTGCAAACCACAGACCTAAAAACCAATCACTTTTTACCTATTCAGTCTGAACTCATTTCATGACCCGACTACTGACCCTTCACCTGGATACTTCGGATAATGCCCCAATACGTATCGAGCTCACCCATCAGCGCAGCCAAATTTTTAAGCGCTTGTTGGTTTGTTTTCACGATCGAATCTGACGATTTTGTCGCCGTCTGGCGTTCGTCGACGAACTGCTTTAGTTCTTCAAGCTTGGCTTCGAGTGCTTTTCGTCTTGTTTCGAACGCGGCGTTGGCAATGTCGCCTTTCTGTTCAACCATTTCGAGATCCGAGGCAAGCAGGCCTATATTCTTGTACTCAATCACAAGTCCCGACGAGAGATCGTCGAACTTCTTTCGTGCGCCTACGTCCTTCGTCACTTGTGCAGTCTTGCCAAGAATCAAAAGATAGAGCTTCGCTTCATCGTAAAGCGACTCTAGCGCCCCCAACTTTATGATTTGGTCGTTGTATTCCGCCGACCCGTCGGCTCCTGCCTTGGTCAAAATCGGAATATATTTCTCTTTCAAAACTTCGCGATACTTCGCACGAAACTTCGCAACTATTTGCACAACATGTTTGTCGATGTTGGTGGTCCACCATTTAACAAACGGGTCGTCGTAGGGAACATTCTTGTCTCTTGGAGGAAGACTTGTTCCAACGATGTCGGGGCGGGCGTGCTGGCGAATGATGTCAAGAATGCCATTATAAATTTTGCCGTTAAATTCGAATTTCGCATCGTACGGGTCGTAGAACGCTTTGTCGCGGCTGCTACCTTTTGCCCACGCATCACAAAGTCCTTCTGGAACTCCAGTCACTACGCGGGGTGGCCGGAAGTCGGCGCTTACACCCTTCCACTCAACCGCGACCGCGCTCGGCCTGAAGTTTGCCACCCAACTCATATCGCTCGAAGTGACTTGTTCACGGTGCTCGCGAACCGCAATCATGACATCGGCTTCAGTTGGGGTCGCGTTCGAAGAGCCAAACCCAAATCGATCTAAGATCGACTGAAAGAATGTGAGTTTGCGATCTTTGTATATCTTGATTTGCTCGCTCTTTGAGAATTGAGGTTCAGCGTTGGGTCCGCAGACCATCGAAACAGCCAGGTAATCAGCCATTGTATTCGTGCGCACACGTCCGATAGCGGCCGGGTGTGAATTTTTAGTGAGCTGTTCGATAATCTTATCGTCATCATTTGTTTCTCGTATGAACGCGACACCTTCAGCCAACGGTTCGGGGTCGCCAAGGCGTAACCGCAAGGCCATGAAGGGGTTCCATTCCGCAGTTCGCCTATACATCGGCGTTGTCGGTGGAATAGAGCGGTCGTTGAAGATCGGATCTTCGCGAAGAACAAGTCGAAGTCGGCGAATGGCGTCTGAGGCCAACGTCTGCCGAGCCTGCGATTCAATCTGATACTTGAGCTCGGGCGGCAACGCGTTGAGTTGTTGTTCGGGGACATCGATGTTCATCAAAGAACTCAGCGGGACATTCGAATCCATCGCTCGAAGCCCGTTAAGAATATGGGGCAAGTGATCTCTTTCAGTTTGTCGCAACTGCTGCTGACCTGATCGCGACCGAGCCTTTAAACGTGCGCTTTCGAGGTAAGTTTCAAGCCACGCTGTTGCTTCGGCGACGGCCGTGCGTGCGCCTGCGGTGTCGCGTTTCTCTGGGTCGGCGTACAACCCGTAAAACGGAGTCGCCGCATAGAGCATACTGAGGGCCGTCGATTCAGGCGGGCTGTTGCGCATCTCGTTTATGTGCGCAAGCATTTGGTGGTAGAACGAGGTTGCACTCGCGTATCGAGTTGCGAAGCTACTGACGTAATTCTTCCAGTTGGTGTGTGCGAGGTAGGCATCGGCCAAAAGAAATTCACGCCACTTTGCTTTTCGCTCAGCCATTTTTTTCAACAAGAAGTCAGGGCTGTATTGTTCGGGCGCGACGCAACTCGAGGACATTGCCACCGAACCCATCGGGTCATGGAAGTAATCCGCACAGAAATCAGAATCAGGAGCGGGCTGCCAGTCCCACTTGTTTTTCTCGGCGCGATCGATCTCGTGATAAAGCTTGTTGATGCGGTCGGTGATGTCGCGACCCTGGCGAAACTGCTCCCACGGCTGCTTGATCGGCGCCGTTAGGAGATGCGTGATTTCCATGAACACGGCGATGTTGAAAACTGTAAAGACGAATCGGCCCACCGGTGTTCCGGTTAGAGTGAAGCCGGTCACTTTCATGCCGCGAAGAACCCACGGTTTAAATTTTTCGGCTCCATGTCTCACTCTCGAGATTTGCAGCTTTTTCGTTGCTTTGT
The DNA here is from genome assembly GCA_022843085.1 of Pseudobdellovibrionaceae bacterium. GTDB lineage: Bacteria > Bdellovibrionota > Bdellovibrionia > Bdellovibrionales > JAMPXM01. Next base: position 8,322 of record JALHOI010000015.1, on the reverse strand, counting down.
TTGTCTCTAAAACGATGCCCTTGCGATCTGCAGCTGCAACGAAGCCCTGTTTCATCAGCGAACCTGTTCCACTAATGAGCATTTTGTTGACGAGGTAGGCTTGAATCAGTGATGCGCCGGCCATCGCGAGAAGATCGGGCGTGTAGTCGGCCGCTTTTTTTGAGACGGCCCAGTCTTCCCACGCTTTGTCGCAGGCTTCGGCGATCTGTTCGTCCAACTCTTTAAGTTTATCTGGTGGCGTATCAGGGGCCGCCATTTTCATTTTAAAGACACGCGCTTTGACACACAAATGCATACCCTTGTCGGCCAAAACTTCGTGAATAACGTTGCTGGTGGCCATACCCGCCATGAGGCCAATCGGGCCAAGCAGCGGCGCAAAATTTTTCTGAAAGCGTGTTTGACCGCGTGCAGGATCCATCGGTGAAGCGACAACGGTTGAGTTCAAGCCCATGGGTCGACCCGGTTCTTGGATCGGCATCTGAAACTTTTGTCCGTTGTCTCCGAGCACATCAACCATCTTCATTTGGCCGGGAAGATTGGGAGTATCGATACGGTAATCAAGCGGCGCTCGACGAGGATCATACGACCAGCCAAAACGCTTCATCGCCGCGTGAGTCGCACGACTTGCGCCAACGAAACCAGCGAAACTGATCACCGCTTCTTTGGTCGTATTCTCTTTGATGAAGTTCAAAGCGAAGGCTGGATCATTCTCGGTCCTAAACGTAGTTCCAATACCGATCGCAATTGTGAACGCGATGTACTCAGACGCGAAGTCGAGCGGAAATTCGCGCAGAAGGTGTCTGGCATTGCCAGCGAACCCAAGTTTAGGTGGAATTCCGACCGTTACGATCTTTGATGCTTTCGAAGGTACGAACTTTCTCAGCTCTTCGGGCGACGAAGGTTGATACTGGAATCGAATCAGTTCTTCTGTTTCAGGATCGCGGTAATCCATGATCGTTACGGGCTCGAGCTGGGCGCCTTGGGCAACTTGTGGCGATGTCGGGTCGATCGGTTTCAGCTTTTGATTTCGGATCACGGCCGAGGTTGCAACAGAAGCTGCGGCGTTTTTGGCCGCCCGGGTCGTTCTTGAATCTGTTTGAGCAAAACCAGGCTGAACGGCCGCCGAAAACATCACCGTGGCAATCACGGCCGAGGTGAGCTGTTTGTGTAACGGACGGGGCCGCAATTTCGAACCTGGACGCTTTTCCGATGTCATGGCCCAAAACAGTGCAAAAGGGGTGCACCGATTCTAGACAGCCCAAAAGTCACGAATCGAAGCGATTTCAGCCGGTTGTGTCAGTGACCCGACCCCCTGGGTGACGAAAAATGGCCCCCGAAACTTGGCGCGAGCAATTTACGGCGCCAAAGTCGTACCGATCTATTAGTAAAACCGCTGAGCTGACCCAAAAAATTTTAATTTGAAACAGGACGATCGTTTCAATTTGAAACGCTTAAAGCGTGGAAATCTTACGGAGGTGGTTCCAAAACGACGCGCCGAGCTAGCGACCGTGAACTATGTCCCAGACGCGGACTTTATTTTTCGAATTCATCAATAATTTCAGCCTCATTGTCGAAAGTTTTGACGGTTCCAAAATCGACCCACTTTGGTCGCCGGAAGGGCGAAATGCTCGATTTCGATGCTCAAAATTCTGCGTGCGTAGGGTAACGCATTCCGTTAGTAGCCGCGCTTCTGAAACGGAAAGCTTTATCAACGGTGGGTGATGAGTGGCAGGACTAGCTTTGGCCTTTGCAGGCAAACGAGACGGTGGGGTTTCGAGGGGATTATCGAGTGCAACAAAGGCGGGCTTGCTTGCGCTCGTGAGTGCGCTTTCGGTCGCATACTCGCAGAACGTCAGAGCGCAAAGCTGTGATCAGTTGTTCAGCTCGACGACTCGAGGTAACGCGGCGGCACAGGCTGCGCCTGTCGTAGGCGCGGTTCCGAACCCAGCTCTTCGAATTCCGATTCCAAATTCGGGTCCAGCCCGCACTGAAGTCGATCGGTCGACGATGACCGATGCGGAAGATGTGAAGCCAATACTCGAGCTTCTGGCCGGCATGACGAATATGACGCAAACAGATGCTTCGTCGCTTGTTCTGGGCGAGCGTCGTTCGCTTCTCGACTTTCTAGCTGCCGACGACTCGAAGAACCTCGCCGTGCAGTCGCCGTTCACTGTGATGAACGCAGCTCAGCGGATGATTGCCATGGTTTATAGCCAAGGCAAAAAAACAGTTCGAATGCAGCTTACCGGTGAAGAGATCGACATGTACCCGTTCTTCAGTGGCGGTGTCGAATTGACGAACGGATTTCGCGTCATCGGAAACGAAAGACCACTTGCCGAGTTCGTCAGCAACCTAAAAGCTCAAGCCAACGGCGACCGCTCGGGATCATCGATTGTGCTTCTTGTGGGTTCGCACGGTACTGGAAAAAGCGAAACATTGAAGTTATTGGCGATCGCGGCCGAGAAGCTGACGTCGCAACAAAGTCCAAAGTACGCGACCTACACCTACAAGTGGACAAACCTCGGCGACATTCCGGAACTTCATAGATTTCTTCCGACCACCGAAGCGAACGGGCAGAAAGTCTTTGCAGACGTTGAGGCTCCGCTCGGCGATTCGCCGTACACGCTCTTCCCGCCCGAAGTTCAGGCGCTGATTCGCGAGAAAGCAAAAAAATCGGTTGAGGGTATAACTGAAGGTTTAGCGCCAGCACCGTTTGCGAATCCCGACCCGATTTCTCAGTTCATTCGCAACGCGGTCATTCAGCACTACGCACAGAACGTCTACAGGCGGCCGCTGACGACCATGGACATCGTCACCGTTCTTGCGAAGCACACCGAAGTGAAACGTCAAATTCTAGGTCAGAGCTACGGGCGCATGCCGCTGATCGATGCTCAGGGTAACGACATTGACGTGTCGGGCCTTTTCATGTCGCCAAACCCGGTTGTTCGTTTCGCATCGGGCGCAGGGCCGACCCACCCGATGTCATGGTACCTGAACGGAAAAATTCTCACCTCACACGGCAACGCTGTTCTGTTTGACGAATTTTTCAGAAACCCAGCTGAATTCCGCGACATGATGCTAGGTGCGTTCGAATCACGCCGTTTGACCGTTGGCGGTGCTCCGACCGTGCCGTTCGATTCGGTCATGATCGCTGCGACCAACACCGCGAACTTAGACGAAGTTCGTTCAGAAGCGAAGGGTGTCGCTTCGGCCGATCGATTCGCAATTACTCCGATGCGCTGGTCGCTTTTCCCCGGAGAAATCGCGCAGCTCTTACTCGCGATGAAGCGTTCGGATTTGTACCAGCAAGACCTCAGTGTCGAAGATGCGCCGATTGTGCGCGCAAACTTAGACGACTTGCTTCCACGCACCGAAGGAACAGCGAAAGTCAAAACGTCGGACTATCGTTACCGAATCTTCTTCGGAGAAGGCTCGAAGAAAGTTCATGTGGCTCCGCACACGATCATGCTGATGGCAGAAATTATCGCGGCAACGCGTATGGAGACCAATCCACAAAAGGCCGAAAAAGAAATCAGTGGCGGCAAAATTTTGGGCTCTAACCTGTTGAGAAATCCTATCGACCGTCTGCGTCTTTACGAGGGCTCGAAGCCTGAGGTGCAGGCCGATGAAATTCGAGAGCTTTCCGAAGTCGGAGTCTTGTTAAAGGAAGGCGAAAGCGGAATTTCAGCTCGAGACGCGGGCCGATGGTTGACGAAAGCAATCGAGCGCGCCGCAAACGAACGAACGGGTTACACTCTGACCCCAGGTGTTGTTCTTAGAACGATGCGAGCCATGCTGAACGACGGCTCGATCACTTCCCCAAGCACGAAAGAGCGTCTGAGGTGGCTCGAGCTGTCGAGAGAAGTTGTGGCCCAGATGTTGGTTCCGCGCCTCGACCTCGATATTTCGCGGGCTCTGGCAAATGGCGACAGAGTCGTCAACGAAGCTTACTTCGACATTCTCGACGAAATGTACGCCGTACATAAGAACGAAAATGCGACCACTTACACCTCGAGCACAAATGGACAAGAGCGTGGCATCGATCGCGATCGGTTGCGACAAATTCGCGAAATTTACAGAAAGAAGAATGGTCGCGCACTCAGCGTCGATCAAATCGCGATCTTCCACTCGCAGCAGAAGTCGGCGGGGGGCAAAGCAGGCATGACGCCAGATGAGTCGCTGCTTGATGCGGTCGCAGCTTACTACGCGAAGATCAACACGCAGTTGGCAAGGTTTGATGCCCTCGTCGATTACGAGAGAACGGGAATCGGACAAGATGATGTGAAAGCTGCGCACACTTCGCTGATCTCTGCTCTTCGAGCGATGGGTTACAATGAAGTCGCGACTCGAGACGCCCTGATGTTCATCAATGACCAGAAGTCGCGCAGCACGGCGCCTGAACAATAATTTCTATCGATGTGGCGGCGCCCGGTCGCCACATCTTTCACAGATTCTAGCTTTTCTTTTCTGAATTCTTAGAGGCGGGAGAATCCCATGGTCGAACAGCATAAAATGAACTTGCGACTCTCGCTAGGTTTTGTGCTGGTCTGCGTTTTGTGGGCTCTCGTTGATTCGTCTCGCGCAGCTGCGGCGACGGGCAAAAAATCTTGTGACTCGCTTTTTGTTTCAGCGAATGAGCAAGGTCAGGCAATAAAGAGCGTTAAAAAAGAGAGCAGAAAGCCCGAGGCAGCGACGAAAGCTTCGCCCGCATCGGTGGGAATTTTTGAACCGATCACCAGTATTTACACTGGAAGCCAACTTTACGCCGTTGCGATGGGCGGTCAGGGAAAAAAAGTCGGCGCAGATGATACGGTGGCGGGCCTTTACCGGCGCGATCAACGATCGTGGAAAATATTAATTCCAGGCGAGATCATGCTCGACAAGCAGGGTGCGCCGCTTTTAACCCAGCTGTCTCTTTCAAAAACAGATTTGAACAACTACGTCGTCACTGTTGTCGACGGCAACATTCACCTTCTGACCGGACATTCTGATCCTTCGTCGCCAGGCACGATGATGCAATTTGGTACCAAAGAAAATCCGCTTTTTGAAGTCGGCTCGATGCAAAAGCGGTTTCTGCCGACGAACGAAAAGGACGCACGAGTTTCAATCTTCCAGAGCCCGAACTTGACATCGAAAGGTTCACAGCTTGTTTTGGTATCAGTGAAGTTCACGCAACCTCAGCCCGTAGGTGATGGGCTAACGTTTGCCTTTGAGGTCTTGCCGGCAAAAGATTCGGTCGATATTCGCCTCAACGGTAAACCGGTCGTGCTTGACTACGATTTTCATGAAACGGCTGATCTCGGCAACCTGGTGACAGGAACGACTGAAAAGGTCGTCTTTTCAAAGGTGCTGTTCGAGCAATTTCGCGAGTCCGAGCTCTCATACTTCGGCAGTCATATCGACTCGGTACGAAATCTTGTGACAGATTTTGCGAACAAGGTTTTGGGGGCTGTGTCGCCGCAAGCATTTTTGCAAAGCTCTGGCGAGCGAGTCGCCTACAATGTAACTGTAGGTCGCGTTGAAAAAGATGTTACCTTCAAGAAACCCATCTATGTCTCGCAGGCCGGAACGATAGTCTTCACTCAGCACTACACTCTTTCTCGGGGTAAAACAGAGCTGATGATCGACGCTGACGGACAGACGCTGAGGCTCGATGGCCGAGTTGATTTGTTGCCAAGTGGCGCCCCGGCGATTTGGTCCGGCAACGGCCCGATGAACCTCTTGTTCTCAAAAGACGGCCGTGTGAATGGCCTCATGCGCCAACCTGGGATTCCGACTCCAATACTTGTCGACCTCGGAACTTTCGCTGAGCTGTTTCCGAAATTTAAAAACGGCATTGAATTGCCGACGGACATCGATTTTGTGTCACACATGCCGCGAGGTAACGAGCCGATTGAGAAAGGCTTTATTGTCGTGACCTCAAAGCTGTCAGACGGCCAGGAATTCACGGTTGCGATTCGTATGACCCTCCTAATGGGGCAATCGCTGCAGAAAGAAGACGCGTATCAGCTGCTTAATTTCGCGCTCTCCGAGCAAGAGCTCAACGCTCGATTGCGCAACGATTCGAATGCGGCCACCGAGCCTCTTTTCGACATCGTCACTCCTCGCGCAGAGTCAGTCGCTGCCTATCAGCAAGCTTACGACGCTTCGAGGCCGCACGTAAATTTGCTGGCTTCATCGCCTCAACGCACAGTCTTCAAATTTATGCAGCCAAGCACCACCATGAAAATTGCTGAAGGTGTCACTTACGCTGAGTTCTCTGAAACTAGAGGCGTCGAGAACCCTTCGGGTATCTACGTGAACCTTGCGCCCGAAAAAATAACGGGCAACGAGAGCGACAAAGTCGTGGGCCAGCTTGTGCCTCGTCCGAATCGGACAGCCGACGAGGACCATCCTGAAAAACGATTTATCGTCGCCAGGTTTGAGACAGCGGCGAAGCGCGGACATGAGCCTAAAGAAGACGACGAATACGACGAGCCGAAAGGCTCCGGTCACAAGTTTATGCTGCTGGGAGTAGATGCAAGACGTCGTGCCGGTGTCGACGGTTACCAGCCTGTTCTCCTAGGCCCTGATGCCAACGGCAAAATGAAGTTTACCTCGCTAGACGGGCTTGTGCGCGGAGGCTGGGTGAATCAGCCAGATTTTCTGAAGCACGCACAATTCATTCAGGGTCGTCGAACAGACCGCGATTTTGTTTATTTGATTCTCTCGTTTGACATGAAGGCGACACAAGGAAGTTTCGAACGCACGTTTATTTATCGAATCAACACCGCAAAGCCAGACGAAAAGTACTCGGTTTCATTTATCGACAAGCAGTCGCTTGAGGCCAAGGATATCCAAGATCGTGTCGCCTTCGATGAAGACGGTCTTCCTATGGTCATATTGACTCCCGATTTAAGTCCCGACGCCCACCTTTTCGCAGTCTTCGATTTGAAGAAGGGCGCTAAGGATTTTCCTAATCAGACGTACGGCACGGGCAAAAAGAAATTTAAATTTGGCGAGATTAAAGGCAATTCATCGGCTGGCGAAGACAGTTACGTCGATACCAAAGATTCTTGGGCCTCATATGCATTTGATGTGAAAAAGAAGTATCCGAATTTGGGGCGAAGCAAAGAGCTTGCTCAGTTCGATAGCTTTGTCAGCCTCGGGCGGCAGCTTGATGCTATGTCTTTGCCGAGCAACAAGCCTGAGCGCATGATTTTGGTCGTGCCCCATTCGCTGCGTGAACTTGTTTGGGATTATATCTTGCACAAAGGTTTTTCGGCTGAGCGCAACTACTCGCCGGGCGCGGATCCGAACCAAGATGCGAATAAGTTCTCGCACGTTAATCGAAGACTCAAAATCGACCTGATTGATCCGACTCGGTCAAGCCAAGAGCAGTACCTCGCCAATTTGCAGAATTGGTCGAGGCTTAAGGCCACACGACCTGACCAGAGGGTGTTCGGCCTTGCACGCGTCGACGAAATGTTTGCTGTTAATACAGCAATGCCGGCCCGTAACGATACTGCGATCGAGCCGTTCATGCTCAACTACGTCGAAGCCGGCAAAGGAGCGGATATCAACACCGTCTCGACTGGAAATTCGCTCCGCCTGCCGTCGTCCTTCTACCTGTTGGCTGCTGAACAAGGCGTTCAACTTCGAGAGTTTCGAAATTTATCGAACGAGCCCTCTGCGTCTTTGTTGCTCTTAGCGACGCCCGACGAAATGAAAAAACTGGAAAGCCAGTTCGGCCCCGAAATCGAAAATGGGTTGCTTGAGCGGTTTAAGATTCAAGAAATCAAAGACCCAGATCCCGAATCGATGGCGTCCTCGCTTGCGGAGATTTTTCGAAATCCAGATTTGCAGTCTCTCGACTTTCAATTCAACGCGAAAGAAATTAAGCCTCGCGCAGTCTTGGACGCCGATCAGAGTTTTGAAGTCGTGATTGACTATGCCATCAGTCGCTTTACGTTCTGGCTTGGTCAGAAAAAAGACTCTCGTTTCGAAGCTTTCATGAGATTTCGTTCGGCGTTTGCGCAAGCGGTGCTTTCAGATCGGGAGGTTCGTCGCACTCGCATCGTCAATAAGGCCTTCGTTGAACGCGTTTTAACTCAGGTCTTCGATATTCCCATGAATCTCTCGACACTCCCGGCCGATGATCCGATGGTCATTGCGGCGCGCCAGGATTTTCTTCTCTTGTGGCAAGACGCCGGGCACTCGGGCCTGTTCGATTTAAAGGGTAAAATCAGAGATACCGTGTTGTCGCAGACCAAAGCCGACGCTGGAAAACCGGTGCCAAGTTCGATCATGCTTTTCGGAGCAACAGGTTCGGGAAAAACGAAA
>JALHOI010000014.1 GCA_022843085.1 Pseudobdellovibrionaceae bacterium | reverse complement strand
TTTCGTTCCGCTCGCTGCAGCGTTAGCGCAAGATAGCCCTTCAGAAGCGGAGAATGGTTTTTCCAGTGAGAGAAGCTGTAGTCGAGAAGCTTTTTCCGATAGGCCTCGTCAAACTGCCGGGCCGTCCAGCTTTGATCGGGATAAAGACTAATGGCGTAGTTAATCTGCGTGATCGTCTCCCAACAGCAGTTGTCAGACATCATTCGCTCGATATTCTGATCCAACCACGAGCGCGTAAAAGACCAAGCTCGAACGATCACATCTCGCGGGACATCGACTTTGAATTCGAGGGCTCGTCCAAAACCCATGAGAACGTAAAGAGTCATAAACGGATCCGGCTGACCTCCCTCAAACCACGGGAAGGCCCCGTTCGAAAGCTGCATCTTTCGAATTTTTGCAAGCGCGCGTTCGCGCTCTTCTTTCGCGACGCGACTGTCGAGGATTCGCGCAAGCTCTTTCGCTTCTTGAGCACCGCCCTTTGCGTTTTCAAGCCACGGACTTTCTTCGAGAGTCATTCGTCGATTGGCATCAGCCGAATCAAAACTTTCAAACTGAGTTGTGCGGGATGACATATCTTTCGCCATCTTCGCGACAGAAGGAAATTTATCGAATACCGACGACACAACACCGGTCGCAAGAAACCGGTTCAACGTTTGTTCGATACACTCGTACGGATAGGTGATCAAGTAAGGAAGCGACTGAAGAACCCCGTAAAAAAGTTGGGCATCAATAGTCACGACCATTTTTTCGTTGATAAGTGTGGCGTCGTCGCTGGCCGCCAAGTCTTTGAACTCGAGAACTTTTTTTGACTTGTCTTTGAGCGCGGCAAACCTCGACTGGGCCAGATGCATCCGGCTTGGCAGCACGGGAAACGGACGTCGCTCGCCGTCGGACAAATTGCCACTCTTCGCAGTGACTTTGAAGGCGAAGCTTGCAACGCCACGCGGGGCTTTTAGCGGAAACCCGACAGTCGTAGTGCCTTGCTTCGTCACAGTAAATGGCTTTTTCAAGTCAGAAGGCTTCAAGCCAAACAGCACGGCGACACTCTTGCCGCTTTCAGGGTCTTCGATGTCAAAGACGAGCTCGCCGGTCATCGCGCCGCTCGAGGCGTTGTTGATCGCCACTTTGATTTCGGCTTCGTCTCCCTCGCGCAGAAAGCGTGGAGCATAGGGTCTGACCATCAGATCTTTGACTGCTTTGGTTTCTTTTTGAACCGATCCGCCACGCATGTCCTTAGTCAAAGCGTGCGCATAGACGTTCCACGCCGTAACAGAATCTGGAACGGTGAACTCGAAACTTACGACTCCGTCTTTTCCACTAATCAAATGAGGCTGGAAGAACGCAGTCTCTGAAAAGTTCGATCGAATATCTGACGAATCTACGGATGTATTCTTGTCGCCCCCACCTGAATCCTTCACTTGATTCCCGAGCGTTCCGAACAAATTTATTTTTGATGCCGGCGCGGGCGCAGAAGCCGACATCATCGACACTTCGGCCGATGAATCGGCCGCAATCGCGCTCTTCGTTGCCGCACCACCCGCGAGACTTCCACCCGCAGTTCCACGGCGCCCCATCGAACCGCGCCGGCCTGGGCCACCGATTCCATAATTATTATGAAACAGAAGCGAGTCTTGAACCAGGTAGGGTGGGTTCGGCCGGCTGTTCCAGCTGCCGCGCCAGTGCTGTCCGGTCGCGTGTGAAAGAGTGGTGTTCCACGCTGTTGCGCCGGAACGAGAGGGGTAAAGCGTCAACACACCCGGGTAAGCGTGAGCACCAAACAAATCGAGGCTTCGATCAAACATGTACGCCAGCACTTCGGCGGTGCCACTTGTCAGAAACTTTTTGTCGGGAGTTTTGACTGTGACCCTAAAGGTTTCAGTCGAACCGGGTCTCAATTTGTCGCGAAACGTTGAAAAATCGAGTGCAAGAGTTTTATCTGTCCACGGAACAGCGATCGTCACTTCGCTTCGAAGCGGCTGGTGATCGCGAAGTCCCTGGACGATCACTGTGAACCCACCGCGGTCGTCGGCTGTGACCGGCACCTCAAAAAGTGCGGGATCCTTTCCTACCGTCCAAATTCGGCGACTTATCCGTCGGCCGGCTCGAAAAATATCGATGTGAAATGACTGATTGACGAGACCAGAGTGCAGAAAGAATTTGGCCTTATCGCCAACTTCGACCGAACTCTTCTCGGCGAAAAACACCAGCGGGATAGACAAATTGGGCTTGGCGCTCGCCACAATAAAGGGCCTCGAGGTTTTGAACTTAGCTCCGAAATCATCGACGGTCTCATACTGAATTCGATACACACCGGATTGTGCGATCGGCTTTAAACCGAGCTTTGCGACCCCATCTTCAAGATGCTGAAGTGAACCACTTGCGATTTCAATGTCGTCACTCCAGGTCGATGCGATCGTCGTCCACGAGAAATCAGTTTCCCAACGGGCGCGCTTTCGATCGTCGGGCGTGCCAAATTTTTCGAAGTCGGCCGCGTTCGTTGCTCCAGAATAGTCGGGCACTTGATTGAGGCTATCGCGCCCGAGTTCTGATGGAAGACTTGCGGAAAGCGGCTGTTTCAATCGAAAAACACGGTACTTTCCCCGACCCGAACGTGACGTGCCGTCGAGACTGCGAAGCGAGACAGACAGCTTTAAAGGCGAGTCCGTCTTAAAATAAGTTTCGCTCCAATTGAGAGTTCCCTCAACCGACACGAACCCGAGGCGAAACGATCGAGATGCCGTTCGAGTCTCACCGCCTTCGTCTGTCACGTTGGCTTCGACTGCAAAGTTATATGTAAGGCCCTCGCTGGACTCGGCCTTTCTCTCATCGGCTGAAGGTGTAAACTCGACTTCAAATGTGCCATCGGCTTTTAACTCTGATGTGCCAGATGCGACTGTCTCGCCTTGGCCAACTAAATTCGTGAAGCGAGAACGCCCGCGGCCCCACGATCGATACCCCCACCAATCTGGGACCTGCTCACGACGTGTGACTTGCCACGAAACAGAACCGCCCGTGACAGGCTGTCCAAAGTAGTATTTGGCTTCGCCCAACAGCCGCACTCTTCGATTAAGTCTGAGCGGCTCTTTCGCTTCTTTGAAGCTCGCTTCAAACGTCGGGCGCTTGTACTCTTCGACTCGCACGTACGCGACGCCTGGATGAAGGCCAGTCGATTGAACCCGCCACGAGCCAAGCGGCCGCCCCGTCGGCACGATAAACTGACCTGACGCGGTTCCGAACTCTCCGACTTTGACCTCTTTTATTTCGGCGACCTGGTTATTCGGGTCATAAATTTGTACCGAGACCACCGCGCCCTTCGATGCCACTTTGTACTGGCCCGTGTCGGGATTACCGCTATAGGCGGCGACCTTCCAAAAAACTTTTTGCCCCGGTCGGTAAACGGCGCGGTCGGTGTAGACGAAAGAAGCCGACGCCGACGTCACTCGACTTGAAGTTCCGAAATAGAGACGATCAAGCTCAAGCGCGACATGATCGCCTTTCTTGGCCACCATGAAATAGCTAAAGTACTGTTGACTCGATTTCGATGGTTCACTGAAGACAACCGCGCCATCCGCGGTGGTCACTTTCTTCTCAACAAGTTCTGAGGCCGAGTTCCAGGCGAAACGATAGAGACTGACTTCTGCACCCGAGACCGTTGTTCCCTTCTCACCAGACAAAACAAGGGCCTCGACCGATTTGGTCGACGACGAAGCGGTCGCTAGGACGAGATCTGAGATGACAACTGGAAGAGCCTGCACAATGTCGTTACTGCCAGAAAAGTCGCTTCGGCTGCTTGAAACGATAACGTACACACCAGGTTTCTTTAAAACGGGTGTCACGAACTTTCGATGGTTGGAGAAATCAGGCGTCGCCTGAAGATCGACACTCCACTCGGCGATCGGCGTAAGCTTCGAGTCTAAAAATGACCGCCGCAGAAGCTCGAGCGATAAAATATTCGCACCGTTTCGCACGGCTTTTGTGTTCGCTTCGAGATCAAAAGAGTACGCACGGAAATACAGCTTTCGTAGGTTTCTATATTGAACCAGTAACGAGCGTTTCGAGAGGTTGTCTGAACTCATAGACGTCATCGAGTAACTCGGCTGATCAATGTCAAAGACGATCGTCTGGCACATCTTACCGCCGACGCTTTCGGGGTAAGCCTTGAACCCCGCTTCGGCTTCGCGCCGCACATCAATCAATCGTCCCGGGCGGTCTTCATTTCGAATGAACTCGGCCACGAGAGCCTGGCCGCGGGCCCACCATGAAAGATCACGATTTTTATCTTGGACCGATTTCAGACCTCGCCGCAAAATCGTGCGGTCTGCAGATTCAGTCATAGCAGTGTGCAGAGTCTCGAACAAAACGTAGCGAGCCTCGAGTGCCGCCTCTCTGCGGCCCGCCTTCTCGTGAAAGAGTGCGTGTTCGCCAAGCCACGAGGCGAGCTTTTCGATCGGATGTCGGGTCGAATCGGCAGCAGCACTTCGTTCCGATGGAGTTCGTGATGTCAGAGCTTCGGCATCGAGCTTGTAGACCTCGTTGCTCTCGCGCGGCGTCCAATACTGGGCGTTCGCAAGGTGTTGGGCCGCCATGTAGACAACAAGATCACGCAGGACCGGGCGAACTTCCTTAGGATAGGTGTTTCGCTGAATATAGGTGCCAAAGAAATCAGGAGCCGGCAGACTTAAGGACGATGAATTCTTCATGATCTCGTCAAAATTTCGACTGATTTCTTCGCCGATCTGACCTTTTGTCCAAGCTTTAAGATCGACCTTTTCAGTTGATACAGTCTTCTCGCGCGAACTGATCTCCCAGCCGTAGGCTTGTTGATAAGCCATCAGCGAATGTGCGTAATAGAGATTCAGCAGCAGACGTCCCGAGGGATCATCCGGCCAGGCTTGATCCTTCAGGTCGCGAACAGCCGCTTCATAGCCGTGAAGACCAACCTGAAGTTGAGAGGCTCTGATCTGAGCTTCGCTCCAAACTCGCGCGCTCTCTGAATTTTTGGGCGAATTTTTGGGCGAATTCTTGGGCGAATTCTTCGCCGATTGCTTTGCGCTGTTTAAAATTTCTCGAGTTTTGTCGAGCGCCGCCTGAAACTTTTGTTCATTGATTAATTTATCAACCTCCGCCCACAATCCCGAGGTCGCGGCCGCCGTCGTTTGCGGCGTTGGCAGGGAGGGCGCCGGTTTCGCCGAAGCAAATGCAGCCGATGAAATTGGCGTTGAAATTGACACAACGAACAGCAACGCTAAAAATAGAAATCCAAAGTTTTGCGCTCTGGCTAGCATTTCGACTTCTCCCTAGTTTCGGCACATCGTTTTCAGTTTTTCGCAGTAAGCCTGAAGGACTCCGTCGAATTCACCAACATCACAAACAAGCGTATCGGCATAGGCCTTTGAAGGCTCGACAAATTCGTCATGCATCGGCTTGACCTGTTTTAAGAACTGGTTCTTCACACCTTCAGGCGTTCGTCCGCGACTGTTGACGTCGCGCGATAGACGGCGCTGGTACCGAAGCGCTTCGTTGGTATCAAAGAAAATAAGTTCGTCGAAAAGCTCTCGAACCTCTGCAGAATGAAAGATGAGAATTCCGTCAACCACCACAACGGGCTTAGGATCAACCCGAACCGTTTCGGTTTTGCGCGAGTGAGTCACAAAGTCGTAAATCGGAATCTCGACACTCTTCAGGCTTTTTAAACCGCGGATTCGTTCGGCCAAAAGAGCAAAGTCGATTGCATCGGGATGATCAAAATTGACCGAGCCTCCATCAAAATCAAATCGCGAAGACTGATCGATATAGAAGCTGTCCTGATAGATGATTTCGCAAAACTTTTCACCAAGCTCGCGGCGAAGTGCTTCGGCAAAATAAGTCTTGCCAGACCCACTGCCACCCGCAACACCAATCACCAGAGGCCGATCTTGCGTCCGACCGTCTTGGGTAAGCCGATCCAGCGGCTTACTTGGTCTGGTAGAGTCGGTCACCCGCATCCCCTAGGCCCGGTACGAGATACCCTTGATCGTTCATCTCGCTCTCGACGTTCACGGCGAAAATTTGAACATCGGGGTGCACCTCTGCAATCTTTCGGGCCGCATAATCACTGATCAGAATCGATAAAATTTTAATACTCGCCACTTCATAGCTCTTCAGTCGCTCGATGGCCGCGATCGCCGTTTCGGCCGTTGCTACCAACGGATCGCAAAGAATCGCGGTCTTTCCCTGAATGTCGCTCGGCATTTTAAAATAGTACTCCACCGTCGAGTGGATAAATTTATCGCGGTAAACGCCAATGAAGCCTGTCGAAGCAAACGGCAGCATCGACAACACAGCGTCAAGCATTCCATTGCCCGCGCGCATAATCGACACAACGACCGGAGGATTCGCGATGCGCTCAACAGTTGCTTTAGCGATGGGAGTTTCGATGTCGACTTTTCGCATTTCTCGCCAATCACGCATCACTTCATGCGCGAGAATTCGACTGATCTCTTTGACCAGTTCACGAAACTCGGCCGAGCTCGTCTCTTTATCGCGAAGGTAACCAAGTTTGTGTCGTAAAAGCGGATGGTCAACAATCGTCAAATTTTTATGTTTCGAAGTCATCTGAACTGCTTCTCTCTTCGTAAGTCGGGATTAAAAAACTGTTCCGTCGCTGACAATATTGAGCGGAGGCTCGGCACTTGCCCGCTTTTCTTTTGCGATGAAGCGGCCGGCCCACCAAGTTCCACCCTCAAGCACTTTCGCCAAGGGAAACTCCTCGGGCGACATGCCAAGCGCTCTTTGTACCTCATGGCCGATACGGTCGAGAAAATACACAGTCAGAGCTCGCCACTCGATGATGAGGTCCGAATCGGGTCGCCACGGCGTCGTCAAATTCTTGTGATCGCGAAGCGAAAGTAATCCCATATCAACAAGCAGCCCACCGTTCCGGTACTCGGCAAGACCGGTGAGGTCTGAAACTCCGGTCACCGTGAGGCCGGCGTCCAGCATCGGTTCAATCAACGAGTAAGTCATCCACTGCGAAAGCTTATGAATCGGCACAAGCGAATCGATTAAATCTTGTGGGGCCAGCTTTGAATGCCTCCACATATCGCCAAGATTGATCGTACCGTAATTTCCCGTCGTCTGAAGACGTCCGGGCCAGATGGCACCGAAACCGTCAAGAACCGCACGCAAGATCGCGGTCGCTGGTATAGAGTTTCCGTGTTTAGAAATTAAGTAGTCGACGATATTCCCCGGCCGATGATCTTTGAAACGTGCGGTGTTCTGGACAGCGCGACCGAGTCCGTTTAAGAGCGCAACGCGACCTTCGACCCCGACGAGAGGGTTTTGAGTCGTCACTTGAAAAAACTCGTTCACATCTTTGACGGTGATCTGGCCAAGCCCCGACGCATCGGCACGCTGTGACTTGCGGTTGTGACTCATAACGCCGCTTAAAAACATGTGGTAACTGGCAACGCCCAAGCCTTCCGACCTTGCAAAACTCGCTTGAGTCTCGGCTTCGCGAAAAGACCACGCAGCACCGGCGCCCGCATCAAGCAGCACCGACGTGATCACGAGATCAAGCTCAGTTCGCGCTCGCTCGAGTGGGTCCAAGGATACATTCAATTTTTTAAACTGCGCGGGTCGGTCGACATTTCCAGCCCTAAAATGTCCCCATCGCGAGTGAAACGGAATATTAATGTCTGGGTACTTCTGGTGAATGACATCCAAAACGAATTTTACCGTGGGCTGAAAACGATCTTCGTGAATATTAAAAAAACCGTTCCCGCGAATCGTAAAGTCGTAAATCGCTTCGGCGCGGTCTCGGATGGCCCGCGGCGACAACAGGTAATCGACATCTTCTTCAGATAACTTCAAATCTCCGGGCAAACTACTCATCGATATTTCGACCTTTGACTTTTTTAAGTTCAGATTCGGATTTTTTCGCTTCCTCTGTGAAGTAGCCTGCCGCTTTCTTGGCTTCCATCTCGACTTGAGCATCCTTCGGAATCAAGTGGTCCGGAATCGAAATTCGGTTCACGACTTCGATGCCGCTTCCAACAATAGCATCGTATTTCATGTTGCTCATCGAATGCAGATTGTGAATTTTCGAAATTCCAAAGAAATGCAAAATATCCGGCATGAACTCTTGAAAGCGAGCATCTTCTGTTCCGGCGACACACTCGGTGCGGTGAAAGTAAGTCGCAGCCGTATCGCCACCCTTTTGTCTTTTACGGGCATTGTAAACCAGAAACTTTGTCACTTCTCCAAGCGCGCGCCCCTCTTTGCGGTAGTACGCGATGAAACCAACTCCACCTTTTTGAGCGGTGCGCGCGGCATCTTCGATTCCGTACA
Organism: Pseudobdellovibrionaceae bacterium; assembly: GCA_022843085.1. Taxonomy (GTDB): domain Bacteria; phylum Bdellovibrionota; class Bdellovibrionia; order Bdellovibrionales; family JAMPXM01. The sequence goes on along the minus strand of JALHOI010000014.1, from coordinate 9,707 downwards.
TCAAATAGGGTCGGCAGGTACAGATGTCAGAACCAAAGACGTCCGAACCGTTGCACTCATCGTGAACACGGCACGTGAGTTCGATTTTTGGGTTGGCGAGATCAGCTGGTGCTCCAAAAATATAGACCGTGGTGCTGCCAATTGGCGGCAACCAAACCTTCAGGTCAGGCCGAGTGATAAACTCGGGGTACATGCCACCGGTTTCTTGAAACAAAATCCGTCGAAGTTCGCCCTCTTCGACTCCGATTCGGGCGGCCATTCCTGGCAAATACCAAACAGGTTCGATGGCGACTTTCGTCACCTTCACATCCCCGTTTTCGAGAACGACTTTCCCATCGGGCTTCAAGCGACCAAGCTTTATCGCCTCGCTGATCTCTAGAATTTGCAGATGCGCCTGAGTCACAGCAATCGATGGGCGAATATCGTAACCCTCGTCGAAAAGTGACTTGAAGTTCACTTTCGGATCAAGTCCCCACGGATCCAGCGACACAAGTTTTGTCGAATCGTACCACGACGGAAAAGGCCCGATCTCGACCGGACTTTGCGTGTTGTCGAGGTCGGGTCGATGTTGAGGCGGAAACTTTCCACTCGCAATCGACAGAGCTCGGTAGACGGTGTAGCTGCCGCTGTGAGCGCCGATGGCGTTGCGCGCTTTGGTATTTGTCACCGACGCAACGACGGGCCCGCGTTCGATCGGACTTTTGGCTCCCCAACGAATGGGCAGCGTTTCTTTAAATTTCAGATTGCTGTGTGACGCCAAGATAATGTGACGCCCTTGATTGTTTGCACCGATCATTTTTTCACCTTACGACATCCAGTTCGAGTCGTGTTGCCGTTCCCATTTGGTCGTCACTTTTTTGATGTCCGACCAGAAGTCTAAACTTTGATGTCCCGTGATATCGCCGTGGCCAAACTTCGAAGCATTGACGCCACCAAACGAGAAAGGTTCGCGCGGCACCGGTACCCCGACATTCACGCCAACCATGCCGGTTGAGGCCTCACGCACAACCCGGTCGGCCAGCGGGCCACTCATCGTGAAGACGCTGCAGGCGTTGCCATAGTCATTTCGGTTTTCAATCGCGATCGCTTCACTTATGTCTTTGCAATGCACGATGCTTAAGATAGGCCCGAAAAGTTCAACTGTCGCCGCTTCTGAGCCGGGTTGAACCTGATCGAGAATTGTGGGGCCAAGCCAATTTCCGTCTTCCATACCCTTTGGAGCTTTCGCGAGGCGTCCGTCGAGAAGCACGCGAGCCCCCGCTTTTTCAGCGCGCGAAATAGCGTCGCGCAAGAAGGCGACCTGATCTTTCGTAATCATCGCGCCCATGTCTTTTCCAAGCTCGAGAGACGACGCGCGAGCGACAATTTTCTCGATGTGGTTTTTGACGTCGCCAACGGCGAGCAAAACTGACGCTGCCATGCAGCGTTGCCCAGCACAACCGGTGAACGAGTCTGAAATTCCGGCGCCGCTCAGTTCAATGTTCGCATCGGGAAGAAGAATAATATGGTTCTTTGCCCCGCCCAAAGCCAGCGCGCGCTTCCCTAAGTTCGTAGCTCGCTGATACACGAGTTTCGCAATTTTCGTCGAGCCAACAAAGCCAATCGCCTTGACCTGTGGATGATCGATGATCGATGAAACGGTCGCCTCGCCGCCATGAAGCACAGTGAAGAGCCCGGCTGGAAGCCCCGCCTCTTTGAGCGCGTCGGCTATGCGACGCGCCGTCAAAGGCGTTTTTTCAGACGGCTTCCAGACATAAGCATTGCCAAGAGCCAAGGCGATCGGAATCGTCCACATCGGCACCATCGCCGGAAAATTAAACGGTGTGATGTTGGCAACGACACCGAGGGGCTCGCGACGATACTCGCACGTGACTCCGCGAGAAATTTCAACCTTGCCGCCCAGATCAAGATTTTGAATTGAAAGCGCGAACTCCAGAACTTCAATACCCTTCATCAGCCCAGCGCGGCCCTCGGCCAGAGTCTTGCCGCTTTCAGAACTTTTCAATTCTGCAATCGCTTCGAGGTCGCGCAGCAGAATGTTGCGAAAGTTGAACAAGACGCGGCTTCGCTCTTTAATCGGAAGTCTTGCCCAATCTTTCTGCGCGAGCGCTGCCGCTTCGATCGACGTCGCAATTTGCCCGATCGATGGAATCGAGTATCGGCCGATCTCTCGGCCCGATTGAGGCGACGCAATTTTGTGAACGCCGTGCTCGCCGCGAATCCATTCGCCCGCAACGAAGCAGTCGCACTCGGTAAAAGCCATGAAGTCCTCCTGAAAACAAAAATGCTAGGGCACGATGAATTTAAAAGACATGGTGAAAAGATACGGAGAAGCAGCGCAGCGCAATCGTAAGTTGGGAATTACTCTTGAATGAGCCTCGAATTTGCAGCTAGTCCGAAGATAACCGATGCAAACGACCGAATACCTTCGACTTTGAGGCAAAATGACACAATCGCCACTAACTCTGGACGATCAACAGTTTTTGAATGAGGCCGCCCGGTTTTTTCGGGATCCAGGCCTTGTTGCGAAGGGCCTTACATGGGCCGGCAAGCCCGTCGAGGCGATGCAAAGACGTCTTCCTGAAAAAGCGAGATCGACGCTTGCCGTTGTCAGCGAAAAAGCGATCCGCAAAGCCCTGATAGCCGCCGTCAAAACTATTCCAAAAGAAAAAGAGGTTCTCGATCGAGATCTCGAATCACTTCAGTCGTCTCGAATTCACCGCGCTATGACGACTTTCACTGGTGCCGCCGGAGGAATTGTCGGCCTGCCTGCTCTTGCGATCGAGCTTCCCGTTACGACTGTCTTGATTTTGCGAGCGATATCAGACCAAGCTCGTCTGTTTGGTCACGACCTTCAAGATCTTGAAACTCGACTTGAGTGTTTGATGGTGTTTACGATGGGCGTCTCCGACGGCGACGGTATGTCGATGCATGAAAAAACCACCGCTTCATATTTCGCCACGCGGGCTTCGTTTGTGGCCATCATGCGCCGCGCAGCCACTACGGCCAGCGCGTTCTCAGCAAAAGAGCTTTTACGGTCAGTGGAAAAAGGAACAAATCCGATTTTTGTTAAGCTGATTGCGGGTGTTGCTGAAAAGTTTCAGATCCGCGTGTCGCAGAAATTTATTGCAGAGGGAATGCCGCTGATCGGAGCCATCGGCGGCGGCGTACTCAACTATGCCTTCACCGATTTCTTCGTCACGACGGCGCGTTTTCATTTTGGTATACGTGCGCTCGAAAAAAAGTATGGAGAAAATGTCGTTCAGAACTATTTCGGAGGACCGCCAGGACCCATCGTTTGAACAACGCTATTTAAAGCCGATCGTTTTGCACTTAAAGTTTTTCACTCCCAGCTGTTTGGCCGCCGAGTGCCATAAAGCAACCCGACTGTCGGCGGAAGCAACTAAGATGGCTTTGTAGGTGTCCTTGACCTCGGCGGTCTTAAACGCACCGCTCATCAGCTCTGCGACGCGGTATGCGAGATCCGCAGGATCAGCTTTAAAGGAATTTGTTTTAGCAAGATTGACCGAAAGTTTCGACATCTCACACGCAATCAGAAAATCCTTGGTGATTTGATCTACACCACTTGGAAGGGCAGAGGCGTCTGCACTTTCCGGTGTCGCAGCAGGCACCGCTGCCGTAGAAACAGCTGAAGGCGAGGCTGCCGTCGCGGCCGCTAAAGCGAAGTCCGGCTTCTGAATGATCATCGCTGCGAGTAAAACCATCAACGTCATGAGGCTCGGACCCAAACGGATCGCTCGGGCGTTCAATGAGAACGGAATTTGCCTGAACGAAATCTGGCTCAAATCTAAAGTTCGCTTGTTCGATTGTTTTATTATCATTTGGACGCCCTCACTTCAGCTATTTTAGACAGTTAACCCACGAAACGTCAGCCTTGAAAACAGAATACTTTCAAAAGCTCAGGTAGACTTCGGTTATGAAACGAATTGCTCAACACATTCAGAGACACGACGAGCACAGCCCCAAACTACTGTTTAAAAGGACTATCTCGGCACAACTTCACCTCGCCGGATTCCTCGCCGGAGTTGTTGGCCTCATCGTCTTAACATCGGCCGCTTGGCAGCATGACGACAGCCGCCATTTCTGGGCCTGTTTAGTTTTCGGACTCACGAGTCTCGGCGTTTTCGGAGCTAGCACCGTGTATCACTTCGTCGCCGACGGCTATAAGATTTCGCAAAAATTTGACGACTGGCTTCACGACCTTGACCACTTTGCGATCTACCTTTTCATAGCAGGCACATATACGCCATTCATCTTCAACGTCATTGCGCCACCATGGGACTTGTATCTTCTCATTTCGATTTGGACCATCGCGATTGCTGGCATCGCCTACACCTACTATCACCCCCGTCTGCCAAAATTTTTGCAGCATCGATATGTCTCGACCTTGATCTACGTTCTAATGGGTTGGACGTTGATCGTACGCGCGCCCGAAACTTTTGCTAAAACAACGCTAGAAAGTGGTCTGATGCTGGTTGGAGGTGGACTTAGCTACACACTTGGCGCCGTTGTTTACGCTATAAAAAAACCCAATCCGTTTCCGGGCTGGTTCGGCTATCATGAAATCTGGCACGTCGCTGTAATTATGGGCTTCGCATTTCATTACTTTATGATTCTAAGCTTCTACCGGTCGTACCTGTAGCGCACGTTGTCCTTGTCCGGCGAACCAACCACGTCTAGTGTCGTCGTACAAACTTCTGTCGACAACTATTACCAGACTTGGACTCATCCAACTTGAATCTGCTTCAACTCAACCAAGGCTTTAAACAGTACGGCATGAAAGTGCTTTTCGACGATGCGCGGTTTGCCATCAACGAAGGTGAACATGTCGGTGTCATCGGCCCGAACGGTGCGGGAAAAACGACACTGTTCAAAATTCTTGTCGGGCAAGAGCAACTTGATTCGGGCGAATTGATCACATCAAAAAGTTTGAAAATCGGCTACCTCGAACAAGAGTCGAAAGAGCCGCTCGATAAATCCGCCGAAGAATATCTAACTGAAATAAGTCTAACTCCAATTTGGGAACTCAAGCAGCTAGGTTTAGAACTTGGCCTCAGCGAAACGCATTTCGGAGTTCCGTTTCATGAACTTAGCGGTGGCTACCGCATGCGCATGAAACTCTTGTCTCTCATCGGCCAGCAGCCAAATCTGATGCTGCTTGACGAGCCCACAAATTTTCTCGACCTCGAAAGCATCATGGCGCTCGAAAAGTTTCTGCAAAGTTACGAAGGTGCATTTCTTTTGATTTCGCACGACCGCGAATTTCTGAAGCGCACCACCGATCACACCCTCGAAGTTGAGAGCGCCGAAATTACAAAGTTTCCTGGCCATATTGATGATTACTTCGAACAAAAGGCCCAACTAAGAACAATTCTCGAAGCACAAGCCGCAAACCAAGAAGCAAAACGCAAACACCTTCAAGATTTTGTCGATCGCTTCGGCGCCAAGGCGACGAAAGCTCGACAGGCGCAAAGTCGCGTCAAGCAACTTGAGAAAATGGAGAAGATCGACATCAAGGATCTTCCCGTTCGCGCGCGGATTAAGATTCCGCCCCCCATTCACACAGGCAAAGAAGCTCTCACCGTGTCGGAAGCGGATCTTGGTTACGACACGAAGAAAGTTATTTCTGACTTCACCCTGCGACTTGAAACCGGCACTCACCTGGGCGTCGTCGGGTTCAACGGGGCTGGTAAATCGACACTACTGAAGTCCCTTGCGGGACGAATACCGCTTCTCAGCGGCGATCGAAAGCTTGGCTATCAGGTTTCGCTGTCGTACTATGCTCAGCACGTCGCCGAAGACTTGAATCCCAACGATTCAGTTTTTGATGCTCTACAAAGCGTCGCGCACAAAGATATCAAGCAACAAGAGATTTTAGGAATCGCGGGATCGCTTCTTTTCAGCGGTGAAAGCGTCAACAAAAAGGTTCGAGTCCTATCGGGTGGAGAAAAGTCTCGCGTTGCCCTCGGCCAGATTCTACTTCGTCGAAGCCCTCTGCTGTTGATGGACGAGCCCACAAACCATCTTGATTTCGATACCGTCAACGCTTTGACCGAAGCGCTTCGCACGTATCCTGGAACTGTCATCGTCGTGAGTCACGACCGAAGTTTCATCGGCCGTATTGCGACTAAGATTCTTGAAATTCGAGACGGTCGAGCAGAAATTTATCCTGGAACTTACGACGACTATTTGTGGAGTCTTGAAAAAGGGTCGTTGAAAACTCGCTATGAGGCTGCAGAGAAGCCGGGCCAGACGCCGGCCTCGAAGGCGGCCATGACCACTCCGACTAAAAATTCAAGCTGGTCAGCCGGCGAGGCGAAGAATCTGAATAGGTCGTCGGTGCAAGCTAAGTCGCCCGAGCGGAAGCCAGAAGATGCGACGTTGTCCGGACATGGCGCAAATCGCGATCAGACGAAGAGATACCAGGCTGAAGCACGCGAAGCACAGCGCAAAATTTCGAAAGCGGAAGCAGCTCTTGCCGTTCAGGCAGCCAAAGTTGCGAAGATAAATGAAGAACTTCTAACAGTCAGTGGAACTCGTTCGACTGAACTCTCAAAAGAGCTTGCATGGTCGTTTATCGAAACCGAACGCCTTGAGGGTGATCTCTTGGAGGCCATGGAGAAACTAGCCGCGGCCGAAGCCTACCTCGTAAACGCAGGCGCAAACACAAGCGGAACTAAAAACTAAAAATCTCGTCCTCGACGAATGATGTCCTTTAGGACCGAGACCCGGGCGGACCACTTGCTGTCGGCGGCGATGACCTCCCACGGCGCGACTCGTGTCGAGGTTTTTTCGATCATCTCGCTAAAGGCTTTAATATAGTCGCTCCACTTCGCGCGATTTCGATGATCCTCGTCAGTAATCTTCCACTGCTTAAGTGGGTTCGACTCGCGTTCTTTAAATCGCTTCTTTTGTTCATCATACGAAACATCGAGGCAGTACTTTAAAACCAGAACACCGTCGGCGACGAGCATTGCTTCGATCGAATTGATTTCGTCGTAAGCTCGCTTCCAGTCCGCTTTTGCGGCTAGTCCTTCGACACGCTCGACAAGAACGCGGCCGTACCAGCTACGATCGAAGATCGCGATTTGTCCTTCTCGGGGAAACGATTTAAAAAATCGCTGCATGTAGTTTTCGGACTGCTCAAAAACGTTCGGCGCACCCGTCGCAAAAACAGTGAAGCTGCGAGGGTCAAGCACTTCTGTGATTCGTTTTATGACGCCACCCTTTCCTGCCGCGTCGGCGCCTTCGAAGACAAGAATCATTTTACGTCTACCGCTTCGAATGACCTGCTGAAGATCAAGTAGGACTTGCTGAAGATCTTCGAGTTGGTTCTCGTAGTCTTTTTTCGATTCGAAGCATGATTGTGCGGCTCGCTGTTCTTTCGCTGGAATCAAAGACTTATGTTTCAAATTACTCCTCAAGTGGACGCGCGGTGAAGCGGTCGACATCAAATCGATATCCAATTGTTAAACCTGAAACAGCACCAATGGCAGCTGTTGATGTGTACTCAGCCCCTAATCGCGCGGCCAATGCGTCGCTCCAAATCTCGTTGTTTTCAGCCTGAGCTCGACCAAAAAGTCGAATCAGCCAATTCGAATCGAAGATGTAGGTGTACCCCAGTTCGGTCGTGACGAGCACGGCAGTGCGCGTGGCCGAACGATCGGAGCCGCCCTGCCGCCAAGTAATTTCACTCCAATTAAAAACCGGAATGATATCGAGATAAATGTAGTGCCGGCCAAAAAGATAGCCAACTTCAAGACCGTACCCGGCCGCAACATTCCAGCGCGAGAACTGTGGATCTTTCTCGATGATTGTTCCATTTGTCGGCGGCGGAAGATTCTGAACTTGTAAACGTTTTCGCGAAACTCGAAGAGCCGGGACGGCGCTAAATTCCCATCGCGACCCGTACTCACGTCGACGATCAGGAGTGCTCGAGATGTTAATCGAGCTGATGTATCTCAATCCCTGAGACCACCACTCATCACCGTAGAGCGGTGTCAGCGGAAACAATTGATTCTTCACTTCGACGCTCAGCTGCTCATTGACGAAATCGATTCCCACCGTATCGGGCAGAATTCGCGACCACCACGGCTTCAGCCCGAATCCAAGCCCAAGTACACGCGGCCCCTGCGAGTCTCGTTCAAGCCGTAGTGTCGGGCCTGGAAATTTACCCGGCCCATAGGCGTCAAAACCTTCAGATTTCAGCACCCAACCATCGCGACTTTCTTCGACCGACGATTCGTAAACCACATCGGCCTTTAATGCTTTCAACATGCGGCGCCTGTCGTTTAACTTCATCGTGCTGAACTCGTAGTCGTGAAAAACAAATTGCGGCAGTGTCTCGTTATAAGGGCGCACGGTCCGACGGCTTTCCCCATTGGAAAAAGCATCTCGAAGATTTCTCTCGAGTGCGCGTCCTCCTTCATCGGACATTGCGACCGACGATGACCGCGGAGGAGCAATCACCGCCTCGGGGGGCGTGCGTTCAATTTTTGGTTTTTTCAGATCGTCACTCGCAAGTTCAAGTTTGATCGGCGCAGGTTCGATGTTCTCCCACGCCGTGCCCGTAGCAAGATCAATGAGCCAGCCAACAGGCGCATAGACCACAAAGATTAAGTTTCTCCAGAAGCTTTGCGACCATCGGTAGGTCGATTCGAGCTGAACTTCGCGAATCCCGGATTTTGTCGCGACCGAAATTTTTGGCGAAACCGAGCGATTGACCTCGATAAAATCAGGACTCTGCCCGACTTTTTCGCCCCTCACATACAGTGACGCCCCCGGCGGAACGGTTTGAATCAGCATCGTTTGCTTTGAGCCATCGCGACTCATCGAAGCGCAGCCACCCAAAATGGGCCCAAGCCCGAGGGTTATCAGAGCGAGGGACAACAAGCGAAAAAGCATGGCCCGACCGTAGCGTTTTAGAGCACAGAAATGAAACGATAATGAAACAATTTCTGATTGAAAGTCGCCGTTCGAAACCTATCCGCTTTAAATCCCATTAAACACTGACCCGGATTTTGCTCGTTACCGGCCCTATGCAGAATCTAGTGCGCTCGCTTTTGTTTGCTGTCGCAGTCAGCTTTTCGACGGCGGCCTGCGAACCCAAGGTCGACCCGGTCGACGAAACACAGAAACAGATGCGAGAAGCGAACGCGAGCTTGGCCCGTATGGACGACCTCGAGAACGAACTTAGACCGTCTGGTGTCAATTTTCGTACGGCCACATATAACACACACAACGTGGCGCTTAAATCGCGCGCCGAACTGCAGGTGCTTGAAGCCAAGCTGACAGAGTACGTGACCCACGGCTCGAGCGCGCTTCGAATTTCAAACCGTCTCGACGTCGCGTACGCCGACCGAGCGGGCTTAGCCTCGCGCCTCCAGAACGCGAAAACGCTGCTCGCTGAAGTCCAAAGGCGACTCAGAGAAGATCCCAGAACAGCCAGCGACTTCTGGACCGAGTTTCTATCGTGCAGTTTGAGCCGGCGCCAGAATCTTGAGCTTCATGGAATTCGAATTCTACAATTCGACGTTGCGAAAGATGGCGTGAAACTGTTCGCGCTTACGCGTGACCAACGTCGTGAGGTTGCAGCGCGTGCTCGCCGCTACATGGCTTGCGAAAAGACGCTCGCAGACGGTCGTGCTGCTACGAGAAGCGGCGACACGTCCGTTCAAAAAACTAAT
>JALHOI010000013.1:6363-18087 GCA_022843085.1 Pseudobdellovibrionaceae bacterium | reverse complement strand
GCCAAGGGAAACTCAAAAGGTGAAATCTTAGTCATCGCCAATTCTATGCGACTTTTTGTTCACTGGAGTCAGTTGAAACCGCCGCAGACCATCGCAAATCCCACTCAGTCCGCCCTTCGTCGTGCGTCGGGTGTGCAGATCACGCTACAAGACACAGAACGCACCGTAGATGTACGTGGCAAGACGACTGACGAAGCGCTACGCCTGCTCGAGGCACAGCTCGATGCGGCCTCTCTCGGTAGCGAAAATCGAATCAAGATTGTTCATGGGCACGGCACTGAAGTTTTAAAGCGCGCCGTTCGATCACACCTCTCGCGATCAGTTTACGTCAAGAAATGGCAAGCAGCAGGGCCCGAAACCGGCGGAGACGGCGTGACTTGGGCCGAGTTGAGAGATTGATGACGCCGTCATAGTTACTTTGCAACCGGCGGTACAAAACCCCCGCAGGTGGGTTTCGCTTCTACCGTCAACAAAGAAGACGCGCCGGGCTCGCGAAGGGCGGCCTCGAGACAAGAACCGACCGTGCGATAAACTTTATCGTACGCGAAGAGTTCTTCGCTATTAACGCGAGACCAAGCAACCGTGCCCGCGTTCAAAGCAAATAGAATTCGTCCACGCCACTCGCTTCGAAACACGAGGGTCTGTTGAAGCGCACCTTGCATCGAAACATTGCCGTTCACCTCAATATCGGCGCAGGTGTCGGTTCCACACTTCACAAAACCCTTTAAGATAGAAACCATGTCGAGCTCGTAAGGAACCATGTCTTGCAGCGACAACCACGACGACTGCATGGCCCAAGTGTCGCCCACTTCAACTGGAGCATCTGGCAAGGATATCGGCGAAACATAGAAAATAGAATTTGGTGGCCAGTCACCCGCCTTTAGTATTTTACCTCGTGAGTCCGTGACAATTTCGAGACGCTCGCCAAGCTCGGGCATCGCGAAATCGTGAAGGCCGATCGTACCGTCTTTTTTCGTGACCGTGATCGCTTGAGTGAATTTTCCTTCAGCGGCCGAATCGACTTTCAGCGTTTCAGCCACGGCGGTAAAGGTCAGAGTATCCGTTTTTTCGTGACGAACTTCTGCGCCTTCAAACGCTCGCGAAGCCGCGACGTGGTAGTACTCGACAGTTTCTGAGGTCTTTGGCTCGGCCTTTAAACGAAGTTTAACCGGACCTTCCATTTTAACTTGCGACAGTTCGCCTTTTACGCCCGGAGGCAAAAGCGGACTCGATTTTCCACCACCCGACGCGCAGGCCGAGATCAAAAGAAGCGCGAGCGCAATTGGACCAAAGCGTAGGCAGGTGTCGAAACACCAGACGAATCCAGATTTTGCGCGGAACAAACAGTGACTTACAAAAGGTTGGCACATGGAACATCTCCTCAGCAGTCGGCGACGCCTGGGTAGCTTCGCAGTGGCGGTGCCGCAAATGCGCCGAAGTACAACTTCGGAGCTAGGCCTTAGGCCGACAACAGCGTCTCAAATTGAAACACCAAATCAAGCTTAAACCCTCGAAATGACCATAGAAACTTGCCCGTGTGAAGACTAGAGCTTGGCCCAGTCGTTGCTCCTTCTACGATTGCTGCTGGGGAATGGATTAAAACGGGGGAATCGAAATGAACACGCAATCTCTGCATCATGCTGAAGCGCTGCTGGAAAACAAGCCTGCGCGGCTTGCCGCGATCGGCCTTCTACTTGCGTTGCTCAGCGCTTGCGGTTCTGAGGTCACTACACGTTCATCAGCTAGCCTCTTTAGCAGTGGCGGCCCCACTCCGGCCGCACTCCTTGGGACGGGCGGCACGGGCGAGGCACAGTGCTCGAACTTCGACTCAACGTCGATCCGACTCGCGGGTCGCGTAACCACGTATTACAACAATGGAGTCTTACAAGAAGATAAGGTTCGCGTTCGTATCACAAGCTTGGTTGAAGCATTCTCGACGAACTCAAACTACTACATCCAAGCCTTCCGATGGAAAATCGGTTCATCGGGCTCGGCCGAAATTGATTCGACGCCGGTTCAGTTCAATTTTGAAAAAGGATCAGGCGCGGCCAGCCCAATGACAACCGATGTGTCATCCGTGAATTTGACTTCTATTGCCGCGTATCGAACGGCCCACAACATTGCAGGGACGACCCCGATCGAGTTTTTTGCGAATACGACGATGGTCGTTAAGGCCGTCGATTACAACTGGCAGGCGCTGAAAATCGTAGTTTACGACGGAAGCCAGACTCCTGCGACAGTCGTGGGACAAAGCGACTTTCTGCTTCCGATTTTTCAGGCGAACCCAAATTCGTATGCGGCCACCCACTCACCAATCTTAGCCGTCATGCACCCTTTTTACTCGCAGCGAGGAACGGTACTCAGCGAAGGCGATTGGGCAAACAGAACGACCAGCTACTGCTTCTAATCAGCCGGCTGCTCGGTGGGATCTTGAAAAAAAATAAGACCGGTCTCGTCGACCGGTCTTTTTCTTCACTTCAGAGGGATCAACCTTTGTTTCTTTAGTGAGACGCTTCTTGCGTGACCTCTTCAGCCTGCAAATTTTCTCCGTGGCGATATCGGTCAACGAGATTTTCATCGTTCGTCGGAAACGAGAACAGCAGCGCGTGGCTTGAGCTCGTTTGGTCCTCAACGGTTGTTGCCAGGTACCAAACTCCGTCAACCTCACCTTCGTCAAAATGCTTAACGAATGTAACAAGTGTGCTGCCGCTGAGATCGGTTGATCGCCAGATTTCGTCTGGTTCTTCGATCGTCGCTTCGCGAAGTTCTTCGTGGTCATGAAATTTTTCTTCTTGAATGTCGGTCGTCGCACGAAGCGACAGCATTGCTTTGTAAAGGCCGACAGCCAAGGCGTCACCTTCAGACAACGCATCACCCTCGACAGCGCCTTGTTCAACTTCTTTGGCGACGCGGTCGTACACCAGTTCTCCACGGCGATACCGATCAACAAACTTCATGTCGTTCGATGGAAAATGCATGTAGATAAATCGCGGACTGCCATCGACCACGTAGGCAAGAGCCACATAATAAACACCTTGCTCTTCTTCGGATGGCTTCCCCGACGATCGATCGGTCACGGACTTCTCGCTAAGGTCCATTTCACCGCCGGCGGTGACCGCGATGTAGTGACCGACATAGCTGGTTACTTTCGTGCCGTGCACCGTAACGGCGTCTTCCCATATTTCGTCTGGATCATCGATCACCTGCTGTAGAAGCGGTTCGAACTTCGCAAATTCGTCGGCGGCAATGTCGGTGGCGGCGCGATGGTTTTTTACCTCAGTTTCGAGCATCTCAATTTGCGGTTGAAAGTGGCTGTACATCTCGCGCTCCGTTTGAAACACAAGACCCTTTTCCTCATCGATAATGATTGGATTTTTGACTCCGAGGCCCCTTGTTTTGCCGCTCACTTGCTTCGTCGAAACTTTTGCTGCGCTCGCTTTCTCAGCCTGAACTCGCGCGCCAACCTTTGAACCCGATGAATGAGACATGCAGTCCCTCCAGATCGAAATGTTTCTTTGGTAGCGCAGACCAGACCAAGGTCGCGGGCGCTTTCGCGAGACTCTAATCTCGTAGCTCCTCCCCTTCAGCGATCCTAAAATTGATCGTGAGGGTGATGAAAGGTCAGATCCTCCTTAGGCTTAGAAGATGCCCACTCTCTCTATTCTCGGCGCGTCTTTCAAACCTGTCAAATTAGTCGAACCGCTAGTCACGTATAAGCGCTGACACAGCGTAACGCATCAGCACGTTTCAGAATTTCTTTGCGTGTCTCGACCTTCAGTCCTCAGAATAAAGCTGTCTCATCTTGAAACGGATTTCGAGATGAAAACTCGACCTGCGAAAGGGTCGATTGCATCTAGGCAAGGAGGCTTATGCGAAACAAGCGTGGTGGTTCTCGTGGACCTCGACTCGGATCGGTTCCGTTCGAAAATGGCGACAGCGAAAGTGAATCGCAAGACAACGAACTCATTGCCGAAACAAAATCAAAAGCGACCACCGAAGAGCTCGTGCAGACGGCTCAAATCGAATACCTGATTCAACAAAGTACGCTCGGCGTGCACTTCATGTTCAGTAAAAAAGACGTCGCAAGGGTGATGATGGTTCCGACTGACGAACGAGAGTTCTTCACTTTAAAAAACATGGAACGCGTGCAAAGACTGCTGACTAGCTTTTTAGAAAAGCCGTCTCTTCTAGCGAAAGACCGGTACCTGAAAGGCCTTGGCGCTATGGAGCGCGATCTTTTGATCCGCGCCTATTTTCATCTGGTCGAAAACACGATCCTCTCGAACAACGATCTCAAGCACTAGGCTAGGGTACCTGCTTCCCAAATTTGGGAAGCAGGTACCCTAGCCTCAGAAAACTGGTCGGCTGTGCCGATAAAGACCGATGCTCATCTTTCGCTCTCGGATCTCGCAATCTGGTTTGACATGGGTCTTAACAGCTCTTGCGGCGTTGGCATTGTCGCCTGGCATTTTATGGCCGCTCGTGGCCGAAGCCGAGCTTCGCGCCTTTCAACTGCGTATCACGGACATTCAAAACGGCACCGAACGTTTCGTCGTGACTCGGTTCGATCACGTTCAGTATCCAATGTACCATCACGTGACGCGAACTGAAGTCGTCGCGATCGAAAAGACGTGGATGTGTTACGACCGAAGCGATTTTTTGGGTGAACTCTGCAAAGCCCCCGCCGAGAGCCCAGCCTTAAGCCCTCAAGGCGGCCCCGGCCTTACCGACAGAAGACCAGCCACAGCGGCACCTTCAAACCGTTAGTCACAGTCAGCTTCCAAGCCATGGTATTCTAGTTCGAGTAAACCGCTCCATGGAGGGAGCTCGTAAAATGGCGTCAGATTTAAATGTCGGTCGCGGTGACATTCGCGATCTTCAAGACGACTACAAAGAACAAAAGGCCGCACTAAAGAGTTCGCATGAGGCCGAGCTGTCTCGAATTCGAAGCGGACAAAAGCGGGCCGAACTCGAAGCGAGAACAAGTGGTGAAGCTGCCGTTTTGCAAATTAAAAGCAACACGGATGCACGCGTTCAAAATCTCAAGACTGAAGCACGTGCCAAACTCGAAGCCACCGCAAATCAATCTTCGAAAGAATACACGGAACTTAGAAAGAAATCGGCGGCGAATCGCGAATCAAACAGTGCTGAAATTGAAGCCGAACGAGAACGCTCAAAACAAACTCTCGAACAAGTTCGCAACAATCAAACAAAAGTACTCAGCGATTCGCAAGATCGCCTCAAAGAATCGATTCAGAAACAGCAAGAGGTTCAAGAGAAGCTTCAATCACAAAGTCGCACCGAAATGCTGGCGACTCAGACCAAGTCGAATGCAGCTCTCGCTGAAACTCGTGCTGAGGCCCAAGAAAGAATTCGGAACGAACAAATCAACAGCGAAATCAAACTAAAAGAGCTGAAAACGATTTCAACTGAACGTATCGACACGACTCGTTCTCAGGGAACCGAGACACTCGTTCAACTGCGAAACGAGCAACAAAAGC
Source organism: Pseudobdellovibrionaceae bacterium (assembly GCA_022843085.1). Taxonomy (GTDB): domain Bacteria; phylum Bdellovibrionota; class Bdellovibrionia; order Bdellovibrionales; family JAMPXM01. The sequence continues at coordinate 12,586 of JALHOI010000013.1, read as the reverse complement.
AGATGAGCAGCGAACGGCTTCAGGCGAACAAATCGATTTCAGATCTGCGGCAAAATTCAAAAACAGCCTATGATAGCATGAAGACGGATGCCGAGAAGCGCCGCACAGACCTTCAACAAAACCAGAGTGAACAGTTAAGTCAGTCTCGTCAGCGATTTCTGACAACAAACGAAAAAGTTCAGCGCGAATACTCGCAAGAAACGCAGCGCGTGCAACAAGAGGGTGAACTCGAACTCTCAACTCGTCAGTCGGCCATCAATAACAATCTCAAAAAACAAAATGAAGAATTTAAGTCTCAAGCTAAAGAGAGCAAAACCTTAGCGGAGCGACGTGAAACTCAGGCCGAATCCGAGTTGCGAGCGAAGATCGAGCAGCGCCAGCAACTGCATGAGGCGACACTTGAGCAACAGAAAAGCGATTTTGAAAATCGACTGAGTCGCAACGAAACAGTGAACAAGACATCTCTACAAAATCAACGCGAGAAATATGCGAAAGCGCTCTACCAACAGCAGGTCGAGTTCGATCAGAAGTTTGGTCAAGTCGAACGGCGACGCGACGATCCGTTCTACAGCGTCAAATCTTTCGATGCGCAACTTGTGGATAACGGCGACCACTACCTCGTTAAAGCCAAGGTGGCGCCGCATGAGCGTGACCGAGTCGAAGTGCGGGTCAAAAATGATAAGGTGTTCCTATCTGGCGCTCGACAGATCGAGCAAAAGCGAGAGGATGCAGGCGTGAAGGTTTCAAGCAGTGCTTATGAAACCTGGCGACAAGAGATTCCATTGAAGGCAGCGGTGAGACGCGACGACATCACCAAGACTATCAACGAAGATGGCACAATCGAAGTCAAAATCCCAAAACGGGTGTGAGAACTTTAGCGAATGAGTCGAGTTATGTCGCGCATCATGAACTGTAAGCGACCGTGAAGGTCCTCGAGCTGTGCGAGATTTTCTTGAAGGCGTTGAAGTCCATCGATTTCGACGTGCGGATTTTCGAGAAGCTCGTGGTACGCAATCGTTGTGAAAGCTCCCGAAACCATTTCATCGCCGATCATTTGATCGATTGAAGTCGCAGACGAAATAGCCGACAAAATTCCACTCGACGAATTCGATCGCACTGAGGGCGAATTTTTCTGACGAATCACCGGCGAAATTTGGGGGGGCTTCTGTGACATCGTTCCTCCACGCTTTTTCAGCGCATGAGCCTATCGTCTAGGCTTTTTCATGCACTTCACAACTTAAATAACCTTACAAACGTAGAACGATTCGTGTTCAAAAAAGTTCCAATTTGGAACTTTTTATCTTTACTCACAGACGCGCGAGGCTCTTTGCCAATTTAAATCGCGCTGATCACAAACGTACCGCGTACTCCACTTTGAAATTCAGTTCAAACTCTCGAACACACTTACACCATTCAATTCGGGGGCCATGAAAAAGCCGCGTCAATTCAAATTGAGCCCGCGAAAGCCTTGATCAGAGCCGTTTCTCAGTACTCACACTTCAGGTCGTTGACGTCGAACGGCGCCGGCGTTCGGCGAAGAGTTGCGTCGTCTAGCCGCCTCGCCATCACGGTTCCCTGCACTTCGACTTGCGGATGCTCAAGTCCGAGAACATGACCAAATTCGTGAAGTAAAAGCGATTCGAAATCAACGCGACCCGCGATGATGCTCGGACCCCAAAAGTATTCGAAGTGTCTCGAGTTTCCGTTTACGCGAATATCCGCTTCGAATATTCGATCACCCGCCCAGTGAATTGTTGTGATGGCTTGTTTGTCTCGAATCGAGTCCGACCAATCTTTCACGAAATAAATGACATTCACGCCATCTTGCGATTCGCGAGGATACGCGCTCGACCAGCCACCAATTTTTAAAACTTCTCGGCCAAGTGATTGATTCCAAGTTGCGACTGCACCCTGAATAGCTCCGTAAAATTCTGACGGCACAGAGCTATCGACATAAAGAATGACAGGAGCAGCCGGGCCCCACGAGACACGTTGATTCTCGTTACTCATGACGAAGTTGCAGGACTGCTGAGGAGACAGCCGTGGAGCACAGGCTTGAACAAGAAAAGCGATCGCCACAATCGTCGCGATTCCAAGGATTTTAATGTTGAAGCGTTTTAGGGTCGGCACACATTGCTCCAGTTTCAAGTCTCAGAACTCAGCTTGTCGCATCACGTGGCGACGTTCTCGTGATCTACTGTTCAAGGTCGATGCCCCGAAACTCTTGAGCGGGGCCAGGCCAAATTTTGCACCTTTGAAACCATCCAAACCTTCGATTTTATTAACTATTTTTCGAACACCGAGATCTCAGGCGAGATCAGGTGCGCCGGGTGGTGCGCGAAATTGGCGCTGCCGAGCAACTTACGGCCAAACCCATGAAAGCAGCTAATCAGCAAGGCTCGATGCCCTAAGCATCTGATATGGCTGATATAAATCCGAGTGTCTAAAATCAAAACACCCGGAAGCCGTAACTGGGATCAATTTTCATGGTGCCGCCGCGACCGGGGACAAAAGTGCTCTCGAGCGCCATTCTGAGCATCCATAACAAATACTTATGCAAATGCCGATTTTGAGTGCTGTTTTGTCTTATGATCAATTTATGGGGAAACGAGCCACGTCGGCCCGCGAGATGCGCCCGCACTTACGGTGCAAATTGACTCTGTTTACCTAGCAAAACCCCGCCAAAAGGCTGGCACACGGAATGCTCTACTGAAGATCAAGCAAGTCGGAAACGACAAGCGGACGAGTCGAGCAAAACTGCATTGCAGGAGTAGCACTGAACCACGGTTCATTAGACTTATGAAAACATGCCGGCCGCTACCACTTTCGTGGAATCCAAAGCAGCCACAAACCTACCAAACAACCTACCTAGATCACGGGGCCGGAAGAGATCCCCCCCGTCCGTTCGCGCGCCGCCTGTTACCGGCCGCAGGACGCCCGCGTTGAGCGGCCGGTAACAGACCGGCTCGCGCCCACTAGCGCGCGAGCCGGTAGCCGACTCCGCGGACTGTTTCGATAATGTCGCCGACTGCGCCCATTTTTTTTCTTAGCGATGCCATATGAACGTCGATTGTTCGATCTGTGACATTCACGCTTTCCAACGCTCGCTCGCGAAGCTGTTCGCGAGTAAGCACGTGATCGACTTGCCTCAAAAGCTCGCGAAGAATTTTAAACTCGGTCAATGTCAGTTGAACTTCTTCACCCAAAATAAAAGCGCGGTGCGAACGAAGTTCGATACGAATGTCGCCGCGTATGAGCTCCTGCGGGTCAGAATTCGCTGCAATCTCTCGCGAAGCTGTGCGGCGAATGAGCGCGTTGATTCGGGCCGCAAGCTCTCTGGGCAAGAACGGTTTTGTCACATAGTCGTCGGCACCCAGGTTGAGAACGCGAACTTTGTCTTCTTCACCACTTAGGCCCGTGACCATGATGATTGGCAGACCACCGTGACGCTCGTCTTTTCGGACGTGCGCGATGATCTCGCTACCTGTAATTCCCGGCATCATCTGATCGACGAGCAAGACATCGGGACGATGAAGTTCGATTTGATGAAGAATCGCGTGTCCTGACGCGAGATCGACGACGTGAAAACCTTGCGATTCGAGCAGATCTTTTAAAATACGCCGAATATCAGCTTCGTCTTCAACGACGAGGACGCGAGTTTTTGTGGAGGCAGCATGCTTCTCTGAGTTTTCGATTTCTGACACACCGGAATTGTAGCTACGCAAAAACTCTATTGGCCACCAAAAAACGAATCGTGGCGAGAAGTTAACTGACTCTCATGGCCGAAATTTTTTGTTCACGCCGCCGTGGACTCGCAACCTTGATTCCACGCAGCCGCTTTTGGTCACCTCGTGAACTTGTAGATGCCAATCCTAGCGCGAGGTTTCGCACTTCTGCACGGGGGTCGATCGAAAAGTTCAGTCATTCCGAATGTCTAAGTTTTCGACAAGGCGAATTATGAGCGGCCCGGGCATTGAACCATAAACTCAGATCAAGCACCGCTTGCGGAGGGTCCGTCATGGAAAACTCGAGCTCACAACATTCAAAACGAAATTCGGACTCGGGCGACGAGTTTGGTCGCGAGTCGGATGTTCTGAGCTTTTGGCTGCTCTTGCTTTTCGTAGCCGTCTTCTTCGGCATCGCCGCAGAAGAAGCGCGTCGACCGATGTTCGTCTCGGCACAAATGGCGAACCCAATTGCACCGTTCAATCACAACGATGCCGCCCGAAAGTTCGACCTGTCATCCGTTGACGAGAACGGTGGTCGCGGCCCAGTCGGAAGTCGTACCGAAAAACTCGAAGTTCCGGCGACCGGCAAGTGAGGCGAGAAAATATATGAAAATCCTGAAACTCGAAACGACTCCTCGCACTCGAAAGCATCTTGCGGCCATCACAACGATTTTGTCGGCCGTCTGTGGTCTTTCACTCGTCACCGCTTGCACCGTTCGAACGCCGACAACCGAGACCCCGATTCCAAATGATCGCGGAATCGAAAAGACTTTTTTCCAAGAAACGACAACACAAGTTTCGGCCCAAGGCCTCACAGAAACGAAAATAAAGCCAAAGACTTTTCTCTGCGGATGGGCCGCGATTTCAGAAAACGGCGCCTTGTCGTCACAGTACTTCACGCATGCGGTCCACATGGCCGGCCATTGCAACATGGAATTCGAAATTGCCGAAAATATGTTGATCGGCAAACTCGTTAATCCATCTTTTCCGAACGATCGATCGCGATGGAAGACGGCGCTTCGAATTCGCATCAATAAGCACTACTACTACGAGCGCGCGAAAGACACTTACGGTCGTGACACGAACGAGTTCATCGAAAATTCGTCGCGCTCACACTTCAGCGCCCGTCCAATGCTTGATCTTAACTTTCATGATTTGCAGATCGACGATTGGGACACAGCCCTCTTTCAAGGTTGGAACTGGGGAACAGGCCAGATCACCAGCGTGTCTGACGTCGAGTGGGATAAAAAAGCAGGATTCCTAGGCTTCACTGTCGCGACCCAAAGCCCGACGTCGGGCGGAGCTATCGGCGCCAAAGTTCGATTCAACTTCAAAGCTTTCGAACACAATCCGAATTTCAAAGTGACGCCTTACAGCCCGTCGAACAAAGAGTTCATTAATGCTCTCCATGTCATGGGTGAAAAGGTCGATGGCCTCAACCAGATCTGGTCCGCTGCAAAGTGGGATCTCTCAAAAGCGCACGACATCTACATGCACGGAGTCCCCGAGGCCTACGTACCGCTCGCACAAAAAGTTGTCGATCAGTGGAACGAAACTTTTAAGGCAATTGGAAAACCGGCCGCATTTCGTCTCAACAAAATGAAGATGAAATACCCGTTCGATCTTCGCTACCCGATGATGGTTTGGGTCGATGATCCACAAATTTCAGCGTACTCGCCGCTCGGAATCGGAATGGCAAACGCTGACGTTCGAAACGGCGAAATCATTTGGGGCCAAGTCACGATGTACGGAGGCATGCTCGAACGCTATGTCAAAAGCCATCTCGGCCCCATCGGCTCAAGCGATGGAGCTGCCAGAATCGCACGCGCAGCGAGTAAGTCTGTCGATTCAAAAATTTCTCAGGCACCTTCTTTTTTTCAAACATACTTTAATCCGACGAAGTCACTTCAACCGGCGCCGTCGCTGAGTGCGGCTAGCCTCGCTCGACTTGAGGCTCGCATTCTGCAAAAAAGTTCGGCGGCGGCTTCAGGCCGTAGTCTGCAAGCCGAATCAGCGCACGCAAAAGATAAAGATTTAGAGCTTGCTCGCGACTCAGCCGCGAAAAGCGTGCAGCAGCTGTCGCAGCTGCAACATGATGGAATTCGCCAAGAACTTCGCAAAACGTTTGAGTCAGCGGCAGGCGATCTATATGCCCGCAAAGAACGTAGCGAGGCCTTGAGAACCGACGGTAAACAGTTGTTCGGATTTTTAGGACAATCGACTGTTGAAAAACGTAGCGCAGCTTTCGGCAGTGAAGAAGCGACGATGACCCGTCAACAGAAGTATTCGAAGCTCACCGCGCAATCAGCCGACCAGCTTCAGCGAATCTCGGGGGGCGTGGTTCATGATGTCGATCGCCGCTTTATCGACATCGGACCAGGTATCGTTGCGGGTCTTACCAACTCTGGTGTTTCTTTTGAAGAAGGTCTCTACAAAGTTATCCACGAACTGTGGCTTCATGAGTTCGGCCATATGATTGGGCTTGGTCACCAGTT
>JALHOI010000013.1:0-6353 GCA_022843085.1 Pseudobdellovibrionaceae bacterium | reverse complement strand
CGGACGATGGCAGTGTTCCTAAAAAATACCTCGACAAATTGAAGAAGGACGCGGCCCATAGCCACACGAATTCAACATCTGTCATGGGATACCGGCATCCAGTCACAGAGATTCTAGAAGACCCAGCGGCAATCGCGCCAGGCCCTCAAGACATGTTAACGCTTCGCTACCTCTACAATCAGGAGTACGCGACATTTCGCCGCGGTAGCGACGATGAGGAATTTACGTTCGAAAAAGTTCCTGCGAGTGGCGTGATTCCATCGGCGAATCCAGATAAACCACAATTCGCAACCTCCTACTTTCCTCAATGTAACGACTTCGATGCAAGCTTCGGCGCCGACCCCTATTGCAATCGTTTCGACCGCGGAAGCGATGCCGAATCGATTGTAAAGAACTATTTCGACGACCTGAATGCCAACATGGTTTCAAGAATTTACGCGTTCACCGATTCACGCGGCGGAAACACCGAAGAAGCTGAATCCTACCTTTGGTGGAAGTCGCTCACAACACTCGGTCGGATTCGAACCTTCTACGATCATATGCGCCAAAAGTTCGAGCCCGAGATTCGCACCATATCGGACAGCGACCGGGATTTGTACGAATTCTCGCGGGTCTGTACCGGAGAAATCGAAGGCAGCAGTTTACTTCGCGGTATTTTTAAGACGAAGCCCGAATTGAAAGAGCTCTGCAAGGTGAATCGAATGGCGGTTCGCGAGATGATGAATTTGATGACGATCCCGGGCCCAGATCGATCGCGTATGAACTGGGATCGCGCCGTCACACCGGGCGGTCTAACCGGTGGCGACGCGGATGTTGACTACTCTCGTATCTGGGGCACCCACACCGCCTTATCCGTCATGCCTCTCAAACTTTCAGCGATGAATGCTCTGACGACGCCGTACCCATGGGTCATGCTTGGAGGCTGGATGTTTCCGGTTCCGCGGTACTCGGGTGCAGACGGACTGTTTTCGTACTCAACGATGTTCCCTTTGGAATTCACCGAAGCGTTTGCCTCAGCTGTCGAGAAGAACTTAAAACTCTCTTCGTCCATGGGCAACTCGGCCACGATGGGAATGATTATCACGTCGATGGGTCAACTCATAGATCAGCAGTCGTGGGCCAACGATTCAACTCGGATGCCGAAAGACTTCATCGAAAATATTCGCAATCAGACAAGCTTCCGACTTTCAATGAAGGCCGTACTTCTGCAAATGAAGACGCGTGAAGACAAATCACGCATTACGCACTTTGAAGGCGAACTCTACGACCCGAACACCGATCGCACCCAAAGAATTCCCGAGTCGTTTGTTCTGCCCGGCGGAAAACTCATCGTTCGAGCGGCCAGCCGAAACTTCGTCTATCCGTTGACTAAAATAATGTTTCTCAGCGACGAGCTCGCTTACGCCTGGGCTTATCATGTCGAGTATGACGACAAGCACGATGACGTGTTAGCGGCGCACAGCGTGAAAGCAACACTCGAGAAGTTGAATAATAGTATTCTGGATAGCTGCATACGCGGCAACAACGATGGTCTTGCGAGCTTCTTCAATAGCCAGGCCGAGGGCACGACATATCCTGGATTTTTGCTGATGTCCGGAATTGCCGGCGATCCAGAAAAACAACTTCGATTTTTAAACTCGATCAAAGAAAACTTCGCGATCTACTACGCAATCCCAAATAACTCGGCGACGCCAGCGCAGTGCGAAAGCGCTGTCCGCGGCGTCGGTATGATCGTCTCGACCGCAGCTCTGCTAAACGGATACTTCCTGCCCGAAGTTCTAGATTACTTGGTGAAATAGTGAGGAACACGGTGAAGAACTTCAAACGCTCACGGCTCGTTCGCGGCTCTATGATGGTGCTTGTGATTGGCGCAAGCCAAGCGATGCTTGCCTGCTCAAAACGCGAAGTCCCCGTCACGGTTCACGAACAAGCCGTCATCGGCGATGAAGTCGTGGTTGCGCCATTGGGCCCGGCTGTTGATATGTCGGCTCTTCGAAAGATAAATCCCAGCAACGTCGATTTCAATTCAAAGACTGTGTCCGACAAAACAGGCACACTGACAAAGCTGTCAACCTTCGTCTTAAACCGAGCCTACCTTGATGATCCACGTGTGATAAACACAAAGGAAATGCGAGATGCACTGACCGTCTTCAACTCGACGTTGACAGCTCTCGCGACGACGCATCCAGAGTTAGCAGCTCCTTGGATTGAGAAAGCCCGGATCGCAATCGAATCAGGTTGCGACGGACAGATGTTGGGCTGCACAAATCTACGATTCTTCCGAAATGATGGTGATTCAGCCAAGATTATGGAACTCTCAGCGCGGTCCCTCGACAGCGCGATCGGTAAAGAGTTGGACCTGAAGAAGCGTGACGCACTCGTGCGTTTGTATTACCGGCGACTCGCCGTTTCTTTCGATCTCCGAAATCAAATTGCGGACCCTCAGTTCGAGTTTCTCTATCTTGCACGAGCGGCTGATTACGCTGATGCGTTTGGCCGGTCTGAAAACAAGTCGCGCGAGCGCGAACTGCTGACTCGTCACACAGAGGTTTTCGAACTTATCCTGAAGCGCTTTAACCCAGATCTTACAGACCCAGAGTTTCGCACTCGTTTCGAAGCATTTGTGAATGCATTTTCACCATGGAATTACTCACGTCGCATTGACAACCCCTTCGGGCAAGCTGCGACACGTATGCTGTCGTTGGCTGCCAAGAGCTTTTTGTATGACGGAAAAACCGGGAACCTTGCGACTTCACTCACTGACGCGATTAAAAAGTCGCAACAACCGTTGCTGTCCTCGGACGACGACGTAACAAGTCTGAAACAAGATCCGCTCGACAGCCTCGACGATTCGTTCACAACGATCTCGACCGCCTTGAGAGGTCAGGAACAGGGCATTTTAAAAAATCTGGTGCTTACCGATTCAATCCCTCAGGACGAATATTTCTTTATGATCGATCGAGTCTTTGGCGATCACCTGACTCCAGATGATGCGAGCGAAATCTGGCGTGGAAGTCGCCGTGATTCGGGTAAACTTTTGAAAGCAGCCGAACACTACATCAAAATTCAGATCGCGGGTCAGATCGTACGGACAAATCGATACATGAGTTCGATCTACTCGAATAAAGAGTGGTCGTCCGCGACTCTGTTTCAGAAGGCGGTCGAAAAATCATTCCCGATCTCCACGCAGTGGAGCCAGATGCTGAGCCGTATCGATCGAATTCAACTGTTTCTAGACCGAAACTTAAAAGCCTCAGATGAATGCTTCAGTTCGAAAGAGTTTCGAAACGTAAATCAAATGCTGACCAGCGTTCGCCGAAACATCAAGTATCTCTCTGTCTACCCAAACATGATGCTCATGGCGTACTTCATGGCCGAAGTAAAATTTAAACTGCCGATCGATACGGCTTTTGGTCGTTACGAGATCAACGCGGCAACTATCATTGAATGGTTCTTCGACGGACGCCTCGCACCGCTCTTCAAATTCGGCAACGACGGTGAATCGCTCAAACGAATCGAAACGCTCTACGCATTTCTGTTCGCGCTTAAAACTGAAACATTCAAAGCCTTCGCGGTTTCGGAGACGACGAAGCTCGATATTCCCCGGTTCTTCGAGGTTGTCATAGGCAAATATCTCGATTCAGACCGAATTGAACTTGAACAAGCACTCGAAGGAATTCGCAAAAGCATGCGTCAGTCGAATGCAATGACGACTTTTTTGCAAGTCTGCCGACAAGATCGCGACATTTTGAGCCAGGGTCACAAGCTCGGCTCAACAGGCGCAACTCTTCCAATCGAGTTCGGTCAACTATCTCACGGAGTGTACGTCGGATCGCAATCATCAGGCGGATACGGAGCCGACGCGTGGGGCTTCTACAATGGTCAGGTCGTCACGCGAGTCAAGCTCGTCAATGAGCAGCTGCGACGTAAACTCGACTTCGTCGCTATCATGACGGGACTGCTAGAAAAACACCTCGAGAAATCTGGCGTCGATAAGGCATCTCGTGATGCAACGAAAGATGAAATTGAAGGATTTCTGGCGAACGTCCGTCGCTTGCAGATGGAATATCTGACCGAAGTCACTCGTTGGAACAAGACGTTGTCGACCTGCCTCGATCAAGCCATTACGGGCGAAATAAGCCGGCAGAATGATCTCGTTGAACTTGAAATGCAGCATCTGAAAAAAGTCTGGTCACTGATGAACGCGGCGCGGGCGAAATCAGCAGGGCTTGCCGAAGCTTCAAACTACTTGAATTCAACTCTTGGGTTGAACGAGCTCAGCGCGACAGCGAATTACAAAACAATTAGTCAGATCACGGCGGATGAGTATGTTTACGCTGAGCTCGATGTTCTTTTGCGAATGCGGCAACATCTCAAATCCGTAGCACCAAACGTTCGTGTTTTGATGCCATCTGATTTGACGGACACCAGCTACTGGCGAGAACGCAAGCAAGTTACAATTACCTACAACGAATCAGAAGATATGTTCGTTCGTGAAGGACTGCGAAACTTCAACGATTCATATTCTGCTTTTGTCAAATGGATGAACACGACTTCCGACCCCGAGGTTTTTGCGAATCGTATCAAGTTGAATGTCGAGCTCTACAAGCTCGGAACTTTTCAAATATTCGACACCTCCGCACAGTCGTGCCAGGGAAAACCGAACATCACTGATTGCCCCGTTCGGTCTTACACTATGGACGCTCGTGACGTTGTAAATGAGGCCGCAGGCGCCGTGTCGATACTTTCTATGACTGACAAAGGTGGCCGCCCGAAGCGTGATACGAAGTTTGTCGACCTTGTCGGCGCGACGAGCCGTTGGCAGAAAGATAAGCTCAAAAACTTTATGCTCGATGAGAACGGCGATCCATGGACTCTCTTTGAAATGCTCTTTAAGTCGCTCACAGAAGACGAAAGTGCACTCATCGAAGCGCGCGAATTCAATCGAACAGAAAACTCGGTCGGTCATTTCTTGTTTCAACCTGAAGAAGATTTCAAGCAAATTTTAGGTCGTGGCTTTGCACCGCTCGTCAACGGATTCTTTGATCGAGTTAAAAAGATTGAAGAAGCGATTAAAGATCGCGAGGCATCTGATGCCAAAGCCAATTCTAAAATCGAGTACACCTATGAAATTCGCGAGGGCGAATTGCAATCGGCAAAAATCGATATTCTACAAGGATCACCCGTCTACATTTCGCGCCAGAAACTAGATGACTTTTCGACTCGTCGAATGCTCTTCGATCGCGAAACTGGTAACGCCTTCACCGTCGGCGGCAGACCAGCAACGGCAACCGCGAGCTGCCGATGACAGTAACGCCAGAAACAGCGCAAACCGCCGCGCTCAGCATTAAAAGTCTCTCGATTCGCGCTGTGGCGATCGTCGCAACCGTCGCGATCGTGATTTTATCCGGCGAACGCTCGTTTGGTGCCGTTACTGTTGCCGCCACATCGGCTATAACCCTGACACCTCAGCAGCGCGCTCAGGGCATCACGGTTGAAGATCTTGAAGCCAATTCAAAAAAATTCGGCAGTCTCTCTACGAGCGTGGGTCGAGCGACCAAGAGTCGCTTCAGATTCAGTGGAATGCTAAGCTATGGCGTTCGGCAGGACCTCGCTCTTCAACGCGAACCCTTCATCGCCACGCATCGAATGCTTCTGATGGGTTCAGTCACAGTTCTCGATCGCGCCGCTATCATCGGGTTCGACGACGAGCTTACAAACGAAGTTATTACCTTGAATGTTGCTGGGTCGGGCCAATTCACGACGCTTGACCGAGAAGTGCAAGGGAACGTCTATGGCTCACCAATCGCATCTTCTGATTTCGACATTTCCGCATCTCGCGCATTTGAGTTTTCTAAAATCATGGATGCAAGCAATATTCTCGATGTGTCAATCGGTACAACTTTACCTACATCTGATGATACCCAGTACGAAGGCATCAGTGCGGTACCCTACGTCAGTTTGGGCTGGGCTCTTGGTTTTCAAGGCGGGCGATACAACATTTCTCAAACGCTATCAGCCGACTACATTGTGAACAAATTTGCCTACAGCCCTGTTACTCGCGAAGTTAATCCGGACAGCTCAGCAGGCTACTCGATTTCGACATCGGCACGTCTCGGTGGCGGTTTTCGATTCACGGTGGGCGGAACCGCTCGCCTCGTTCATTACCTCGACGACTCGACAACACCTGCCATCAGTAATTTTCAGATTCTATCTTGGACAAAGAGCTTTGCTACCGTCACTCTTCGTCACACGAACGGCGCTCGAGCCGAAGATCATCAGTCAAGCTTTTGGTTCACGGACGAATATAAACGTTTAGTCTCTCTCGGCCTGAGCGTGAGATTCTAATGATA
>JALHOI010000012.1 GCA_022843085.1 Pseudobdellovibrionaceae bacterium | reverse complement strand
TGCATTCGGTGCTCGAACTTTTGATTCGTCGCGTGTCGGAAGTTAACAAAATGAATGAAGAGCTTGTGCAGTCGGCCCTTCGTTCAATCACTGGAGCTATGGAAGCGATCAAAGACGGGCTTGCGCCGGCTTCGAAAACTTACGGGCAGACAGGCTCGATCGCGAACAAAACAGAAGGCGGCGCGCTTGTAAGTCGCGAGGCGTAGGCACGTAGAGGACTTGATTCGATGTCACAGGATGTGACGCCGGAGTAACTCGAAGAGATGACGAACGAATGACAAGGATGTCGAGGTAGTATGGCTAGAATTCACTCGATGATGGACATCGGGAAGCGCTCGATGATGAACAGTCAGACTGCGCTGCAGACGTCCGGCCATAACATTTCGAATAAAAGTACTGAAGGTTTCTCGCGTCAGCGTGTCGAAATTCAAACCAACGTTCCGGTCGGTCAAGGTCAACTTCGCTACGGTATGGGATCGAAAACCGCAGCCGTCACACGTATCAATAACCCCTATCTTGAACGACAGATCGGCAACGAAAGATCTCTGGGTGGCTTTTACGACGGCAAATCCGAGGCGATGTCGCGAGTTGAGCAGGTCTACAATGAACAGCAAAACAAGGGCCTAAACCAATTTGTTTCAGACTTCTTCAGTTCGGTACACGAACTATCTAATAATCCCGAAAGTCTGGCGACTCGAACGCAGGTACGCGAGACGGCCGACTTTTTAACAAAAGACTTCAAGCGTATGCACACGCAGTTACACGAAATCACGCGAGACCTCGATCAGCAGATCACAAGCCAGCTTGACGAAGTCAACGGCATGACCAAAGAAATTGCGTCTCTGAACGAAAAGATTCAGTCCGTCGAACTTTCTGGTGGATTCGCCAACGACGAGAGAGATCGACGTGATTTGCTTCTCAAGCAAGTCGGCGAGCGCATCAACATTCGTTGGGCGGAAGGGAAAGATACGACGGTCACCGTGACCGCGGGTGATTCGGCTCTGCTTGTTGCCGGATATGATGCGAAAACTTTGGCGGCGAAACCGACGTCCGAGTCGGCCAATAAAGCCGAAGGCTCGGTCGACATCTTTTATTTTAATAACGAAAAAGCTGATCCAGTGAACGTCACAAAACAAATCGTCGGTGGAAAAGTTGGTGGAACTCTCGCGGTTCGCGACCAAGTGGTGACCGAGCTTTTGGCGGACGTCGACAAATTGGCCTACAGCTTCGCAGCCAATGTGAATGAGATTCACCGTAGCGGCTTCAATGCCTACAACGAAACCGGCGCAAACTTCTTCGAGCTTCCGACAGATCTACGACATGCATCGGCGAACTTGTCGGTCTCGTCCAACATCATGGATGACGTCGGACGTATCGCGACAGCAGGCGCGGTAGGGTCGCCGGGCGACCCTCGTATCGCGACTCGGATGGCTCAGCTTCAAAACAGTAAGACCATGGGTGCCGACAACACGTTCGATGAATTCTATAATAGTATCGTCGGCAAGGTCGGAATTCAGGCGAGCCGGGCCGAGACCGCGAGCAGCACACAACGTGATATCGTGAAGCAAATGAACAACTTGCGTGAAAGTGTCAGCGGCGTGAGTCTCGATGAAGAGGCGACGAAGCTGATTGAATACCAAAAATCGTTCGATGCGAGCGCGCGGCTTATCCGCACTGCAGACGAAATGTTCGACACCATCCTCAATTTGAAACGAATGTAAGGATCTGAAGTAGATGCGTATCGCGGATAAAATGGCGCTGAATCAGGTCAACGCGGGGATTCAAAAGAATCGCTCCGAGCTTGCCGATTTGCAAAATCAGGCGGCGACCCAGAAGCGGGTGAACAAACCAAGCGATGATCCGCTTGCGGCAACGCGCGTGCTTTCGGCGCGAACCAATGTGAACGCGAATCAGCAGTTCATCAAAAATATCAATCAGGCGAAAACCTTTCTTGAATTTTCCGATCAGTCTCTCGGTGAAATGACCGAAGTCTTGACGCGCGCGAAAGAGCTCGCGATCGCGCAGGCCACAGATGCGGGAGCCAACGCGACGTCGAGAACGGTCACGGCGACAGAAATCGGGCAGTTGTTTGATCAGACGGTGCAGGTCGGCAATCGCAAGCTCGGGGATCGCTTTCTGTTTGGCGGATTCAAGACTACGAATCCTCCCTTCACCAAAAACGGGGAGTATAGTGGCGACATCGGCGAGATGAAGGTCGCGATCAACAAAGATGCTGACGTCGCGATCAATATGCCAGGAAGTCGCATTTTTCTTGGGCAGGGAATCAGATCTGGCCGCGTTAGGGATGATGCGCCATCCGTGCAGCCGATTGAAGCCGAGCTGAAAAATGCGGCGACATTGCGAGGTCCTGCGACGGTCGAGAAAGATGAAGTCGCAGTCAAAGGCCCCGAGAATTTGTCCGCCACTTGGCGCAATGATGGCACCAACGTTTTCAATGTTCTATCCGATCTCGAGGTGAGTCTGCGGACAAACTCGAAAGCCGGCGTACAAGAGTCCTTAGATAGGCTAGACGAGGCTTTGGCGCAGGTGGTGCTCTCGCGTGCCGAGGTCGGTTCTCGCCTCGCAACGCTGCAAAGTGGGCTTGAGAATTTGACGAAAGGTGTGATCGATTCAAAGGCGCTTGCTTCGAGTCTCGAAGATGTCGACAACTTTGAATTAGTATCGGATCTGAATAAATCTGAAAGTACCTTAAAGGCTTCGCTCGCCTCATCAGGCAAGCTCATCCAGCCTAGCCTTCTTGACTTCCTTAAGTAGCAAGAATAGCTAAAGCGACGCGCTGTTTGCTCCGTTAAGAGAGTGGAAGCGTTTTACATACTGTCTGAATGTTTACTGCCTTGTAATTGAATGTCGGCCGCGAAATTGTTGCCCCGTACGATTTGATCAGGACACATTGACCAGGACACTTTGACCAGGACGTTGAAGGAGACCCGAATGCTGGTTCTAACCAGAAAACTTGGTGAGTCGATTGCGATCGATGACCATATCAAGATCCGAGTTGTTCAAATCAAGGGCAAGCAGGTTCGCCTCGGTATCGAAGCCCCTAAAGATACGAAGATTCATCGAGAAGAAGTGTATCTCGCCATTCAAGGTCAGAACGCTGAGTCCGTGAATACGACAAGTGAGTCGACCCGGGCCGTCGCGAAACTCTTAAAGCCCTAAAGCGTATTACGCGCCGCAGATAATGATGGCGTCGAACGAGAAGCCCTTCACGAGGGCTTTTGACGTTCTTCCACACTTTATCCCGCTTTTTCACACAGCCTTTTGCACGTCCTGCAGTATTTCGCTTGCACCAGCGAAATCATGGTCATTACGCTTGAGTAAGGGTCGGGGCTTTCGTCCGGAGAATTTGTGACTTTCTGTCATTCATTCACCGAACAAAAGGCTCTAGGTGTCTTTCATTCAGAATCGTTGAATGGGGCAGGAGTCAATCTCAGGGGGTCGATCAAATGGCGGCAATGCAAGTACAAACGTCGCGATTCGGGCATGTTCAGTGTCAGGAAGAAGATCTCATTCTTTTTCCAGAGGGCATTCTCGGGTTTGCAGATTTAAGGAAGTTTGTTTTGTTAGACGACCCGTCAGACGAAATTTTCGCATGGCTGCAAAGCTGCGAAATTCCGCAGATCGCATTTCCAGTTTTAGAGCCCGAACTGTTCACCACAAACTACCAATTGAATCTGACAAAACACGACCTTGAAAGTCTCGACCTTAAAAACTCTGTCGGTGTGCGCTCTTTTGCGATCATCACTGTCCCTGAAGATCCAACCCAGATGACTGCAAATGTGAAAGCGCCGGTTGTCATCAACACGCTGAAACGCACAGCTCGCCAGATCGTACTTCAAGATAACAACTTGGCGATTCGCGAACCTATCTTCGCTAAATTGCAAAGCCGTGTGATTCAAAGTCCGCACTCATCGATCAAGACACAAGCCTCAGACTGGGGTGTCGCTGTAAAACTCCCAGTTCGAATCGGAATCCCTGAAGCTTCGATGTAGCTAGGGGCCTTGCGAGCGGAATCCTTTTGAGTTTGATGTCCGCTGCGACTGCTGCCAGTCGTAGATTTTTTCAGAGAGCGTCTTCAATTCGTAGGCTTCTTGGTAGGTCGAGGGGTCATTTGGCCGAAACGAACGCAAGTTGAGGCGCAACAGACCGCTGCGGTCACGTGTCAGTTCGCCGAAAATTCCGCAACCGTACTGATTCGTAATCAAATGATAACGCGAGCCTGGAAATTTTTGAACGCTGCGTTCGCCGTCGGCAAGCACTTCGTAGATTTGTCTGGCCGTGCAGAAGCCTTCAACGGTGCTGGGCTCTTTAGGCCTTGCAAATTTGGTGGACTTCGAAATTTCTGGCTTTCCAGCTTTGAGAGCGACCTTCAAATACTCGGCCGTCAATTTTCGCAGTTCGTAGAGACTTTTGTTGTCGAACAAGGTTTCAAAATCATCCTTGTCGTGTTCGGAGTGGCAGGTCTCGTGCTGAGCTGCGCCGAGGGTTTCGTTCGACAAAATCCTTTCGTACCGCTCGAACCCTGTGCGTCCTTGGTTGAATTCCTGATGATCGCCAAGTGGGCCCGCCGTATTTTGAGACTTGGCGGCCAGATGAATTTCGCGAAAACTAGCGTGAATAAGGCGGCATGCGACACGCCCACTTTTTGCGGCTGAAGCCATGGAATTCTGAAAAGCCCGCTGAGTAAACCGTGCGAGTTTGAGTTCGTCGACCTCAACATCAAGCCAGACCTGCGTCAGAACTTCGCTATCGATGAGAAACCTTTCTTCGGGAGAGACTGTTGCGAGAATCCGCGCGTAAAGTGCGGACGCCATCGCATTGTACGTTTGCGGATAAAGATCATTTTCGACGAGAAGTTGCCCTGCTTCGCTTTGGATAATGATTTGAAGTTGCTCGTAGCGCGGTAGTTTTTCAAAGTCCTCAAAGTTCGGATTTGCGAGAAGCCGTTGCATGATGGCGGTTTGCGGATCGTCTTCATCAGCCTGTGCGAGTTCGATTCCTGCGACCCAGAGGAGGACTGCGGTGAACAGGTAGATGACGCAGGTTCTTATTGGGGCGTCTCGCATGCCGTTCAGCAGCTACAAAAATCACACCATTCGAGAGCTCGCAAAAGTCGGTCAGGACGTGTTTCAAATCAAATAGGGTGCAGACGGTCGCGCGCGGCTTTTCGGAGCTTCTGAGAATGCCGTTTTCAGGCTGCCAAGTAGGAATTTAGGGCAGCGTCTGCGCGCAGAGAATTCAAGGTACCCGGCCCGATGGCGGAAAACGCGACCGTAAAAATGAAGACCGATACTTTCACAGCATGGCCGGTTAAAAGCATCGCGCCAGCTGGGTTCGAACCATTTCTTTGTCGGTGAGTGGGCGCGACAAACTCTTAGGCAGGCCCCCAGGGACTCGACAGTTTTAGAAAAGACTCGACGAACGACCGGTCGTGTTTGTTGAAACCAGTCTCAATTTTAGAATTCGTGCCGCCGATCAGTTTTGTGAGCCAGTATGGCTCGTTTCCTAGGGAGGCCAGGATGGTGCCCGCCAAGGAAAGGCCGTTCAGTCATGAATCGACTGTTTGTGATCGTAGCTATGTTTGTTGTTTTCCTCACGCTCGGAATTTCGAGCGAGGCTGCGCCTCGCGAAAACGTCAGTGGCGATACAACGCCGACAATTTTTGATGTTCGCAAGTCACTTCCCATGGAACCAACCGAGCCTTCGTACCACGACTTCTATATCAACGCAGGTTCTGAGGCGGGTCTTAAAAAGGGTCAGTATCTACCCGTTCAGCGTGCGATTCCTGTACATGATCCCGTTCAAAATAAGCAGCAGGCGATTCTTACCGTACCCGTCGGTAAAATTCTGATTATCCACGTGGAACACGGCATGGCCGTCGCTCGCTTAGTCAGTGAACTTGGCGACGACGAAAGGCCTACGCTTGAATATGAAGCCATTATGATTGGCGATCGCATTGACGTTAAAGGAATCACGACCGAAGTTCCCAAAGACGCCGGCAAAAAGCGCCGGCGAACCGCGGCCGTGCCGGCTCCCGTCTCGTCGGTTGTTTTGCCCGCGGTCGTAGAGTCGTCAGCCGCTTTGGCGCCACGCGAAACCGTGACTTCGGCCGATACCGTGGAAGCCCCGCCGCCCGCGCCGCCGGCATTATTGTCTGAGCCTGTAAAAAGTGACGCGGCCTCGCAGCCGTCTTCACCTCCGCGAGTGACACAGCAGGCTCCGCCGCCTACAGCTTAGAGAATGACTGTTAAAAATTCTGACCATAATTTGGTGCCGACCGCGCCGCTTTACGCCGTCGTTGTTGTTCAAAAGCTATCACGATCTCTCGAAGATGAGATTACGGCCGTGCTCTTTGCCGCTGGTGCCGAGGGCGTGTCTGAAGATCTACCGTTCGTTCAAAAAGACCTCCGCTACGATCCTGAAATCGTGATGACCGAAGACGTAACGCTGAAAGCCTACTTTACGAATCTTCCGACCGAAGGCGAACGACTCGCGATGGAAAACGAAGTGCGAGCCCTTCAACCGCAGATTCTTTTTTCGGTCGCGCACGAAACTCACAAAGACTGGCTTGAAGAATGGAAGAAGGGCTTTGTGCCGTTCTTGTTTGCTGAACCCTTCTGGGTTGTCCCGAAGTGGTGCCCGGTGCCAAACGAAGTCGCAGGTTCTCCAAAGCATGCTTTGCTGATTGACCCTGGAATGGCTTTCGGCACTGGGACGCACGAAACGACGAAGCTTGCGGCGGCATTGATTGTCGAGTGGATGAAACTCGAAGGCGCGCGATTGAAGGCTCGGGACGGCGGGGCCCGCGTTCTCGACGTTGGCACCGGCACTGGTGTTCTTGCGCTGATCACAGAACGTATGGGTGCATTTAGCGCCGTCGGTCTTGATATCGATCCCGAAGCTCGTCGAACCGCTCGCGAAAATCTTGAACTGAACGCGTCGGTCAGCACGAAGATCGATGACCGTGATGTCAGCGATCTTGCTCGCGAGTGCGAAGCAAAAGGTGAACACTTTGATCTCGTGATCGCAAATATCATCGATGGAGTTTTGTTGGTTTTGGCCGACGACTTGAAGCGAACGGTAAAACCCGGGGGCACGCTAGTTTTGTCTGGAATTCTGACCGATCGCGAAGACGAGTTTCATCGCGACTTTGCTTCGAAGACGGGCCTTCAAGAACAGAAGCGTGTGCGCATGGGCGAGTGGTGCGCATCGACATGGTTGAACTAGATGCGTCGCTATTGGCTTGAGAACGATTCTTTCAGGGGCGACCTCAGTAGTCCCGACTCAATGATCGGCACTGAAGTACGAATTGAAGGTGATTCGCTTCACCATATTCGCGATGTGTGTCGACAAACGATCGGCGATCACTTTGAGGTTTTAATCGACGGCTCTGCCTTCTTTGTCGAAGTGGTCTCTGAAAAAAAACGTGAGCTCACCGCCGTAATAAGAGAAGTGCGAGCGATTGACCCGCTTCCGACTCCACGGGTGCGCGTCGCTTTGGCGATTCCGCGGTTTAATGTTCTTGAATCGGTGCTAGAAAAGCTGGTCGAAATGGGAGTCGAGACTGTTCAGCCGCTGTTTAGCGATAATAGTTTTATTCGAACGGCCACTGAAACATGGTCGGCCAAAGAGCCTCGATTTCAGAAAATCATTCAAAGCGCGACGCAGCAGTGTGGGCGGGGCGAAAAGATGCATTTGGCTCCAGCAACACGATTAAATGAGTTCCTCGCGCATTTGACGACCGAAATTAACCAGGGAGACAAAGTCGCGGGTCTCTTTGCTTATGAGATTGGCACCGAGCCTGTGCGCGATCTCGTCACTGCGATTTCAAAGCAAAAGCCCGATGGAGTTTGGATTTTTGTTGGCGGTGAAGGTGGTTTCTCTCAAGCTGAGGTGAGGGCCTTTGAAATGTGCGGTTTCAAATCAGCGACTTTGGGGCGGCAAGTTTTACGAGTTGAAACGGCTTGCGTGGCTCTGGTCAGCATCCTAAAGTACGAGCTGGGGTTGATGCGTTAAGAGGGGACATCATGGATACAGATTTCGACTTTAAGCCCATCAATGAGGGGCTTGGTTTTCATCGGAAGGTAAAACCGCTCGAAGCAGAATCCGACTCTGACGATATGTTCTCTTTTTCGACGTTGGGACCTGGCACTCTTCAGCAGCCCAAAATCGAATCGAACTCACGTGAACAATCGAAAGGCCTTCTCTCGTCTGGAGCCGGCACATCGGCAACACCGCCAAACTCTGCCGTGTCCGCGCAGGTTACAACGGTCGCAAAATCAAAACACAACGCGAAGAGCGTCTCTGACTTGATTGCTGCGCTTCCGCCCTCACTTGATTTTTTACTTGATGATTCGAAAGCGTCAGACGCAGCGACAAAGTCTGGTTTGAACTCGAGTTCGAATTTTTCAACGACGTCGAATACCAACTTGGCGGCGAACGCGGCTGCGTCGCTTCGAAAATCTCCACTGTTCAGTCAGCCGTCGGGTATCGCGACTCCCGGTGCACCGGCTGCCGCCTCAATGGCTAGCGCCGCTGCGGGCGACGTGCCGCCTACTGGAAAGCGTGGTTTTTTAAAAATGCCACTTGGCCGCAGCGATTACAGTGGACCAAAAGCTAAATCGTCGGCGGTCGGTGCTTCGTCGCTTGATGAGAATGTCGCAAAGACATTTCCTGGCGTCTTTCCCCACCTGGGTAGCCTCGCCGGCAAACCGGCCGTGGCTTCAACGAAAGTTTCAGCTCATGCGGCTGCAGCGAAGGCCGCGGCGATGGGCACGCTCTCGGGCCTCGGCGGGTATGGATCTACCGTTGGATCTACGGCAACATCGGCGGCGCAAGCTGCGCCTCTTGAGGTCGCTGTAGCGGGCGAAGAGCGGCCACTCGCCGCACACTTCGGTTCGGCTATTCTCGACACGCTCGTCGCTGTCGCGCTTGGATGTGTCTTGCTGGCCTTGGCGCTTTCGATTACGGATGCAAATTTGCTCGCGTTACTCGAAAACAGCCAGACTGACCAGGCAACCATCTTGTCACTGGCCCTTCTCTTTATCACTGGGGGCTTGCTCTACGTTTTGGCGGCCCGCAGTTTTGTCGGAGCAACGCTCGGCGAATGGTCGTACGAGATCCGCGTTGGCAGCTTGGCGATGCGAACGCGCTGGTTTTATCCCGTGCTTGTGATGTGGCGGGGACTTTTGGTGGCCGCGACGGGCTTCGTCGTGCTGCCGACTGTTTCTTTGATCGCTGGCCGCGACGTTTTGAAGTACGTCACCGGACTCAGCCTCGTGACGGCAGATGAATCAAGCTCGTAGCAAAGTTGTTCTCGACCACATCGAGCTTGCGTCGCGGCTTGAGGCCGAGCGAAATCGCTCTCGAATCGTGTTTACTAATGGTTGTTTCGATCTTCTTCACGTCGGGCACATTCGATATCTGCAAGAGGCACGTTCGCTTGGTGACCGCCTCGTCGTCGCACTCAACACGGATGCGAGCGTTCAGAAGTTGAAGGGCCCGACTCGGCCCGTTCAGCACGAACTCGATCGCTCCGAAATCATGGCAGCGCTTGGCTGCGTCGACTACGTCACGTTGTTCGGCGAAGAGACTCCGCTCAAACTGATCGAACTTTTGAAACCTGACATTCTGGTAAAAGGTGGCGATTGGCCACCTGACAAAATCGTAGGCTCGTCCTTTGTGCTTGGCCGGGGCGGGCAGGTAAGGTCTTTAGCTTTTCAGCCCGGTCGTTCGACGTCTTCGATCATCGAAAAAATAAAGAGCTAGCGTCTTCAAGACGGTCTTACATTTTTTGTTAAAATCGCAAGCCAAGTTTAGCGCTCACAACACTTTGCGAATAATGGTCGAGTTGAGCTGCGACAAAAATTTTATTAAGTCGAAAACTTCCGCCGACTAAAGTGTGCAGAGTGCTGACGCCTTCGGTTTCAAGCCGAGTTGAATCGGTAATTCCATTCGCTCCGCCGATGAAATTACCTGTCGCCTGAACGCCGCCAACTCCGGCATAGAGAGACACTTCGTTCACGTTGATTCCGCCGACCAGATCGAGGCCGAAGGAGCGCGTTGTCAGTTGATTACTGAAGTTTCCACTGTTGAAGTGAGCCACAAGGCTTGCCGATAGCGGAAGCGATGAGGCCTCAAAAAAACTCCATCTTAGAATTCCGCCGTATTGGGAAAGCTCGGTTTGCTGGCTGTACGGAATGAAGTGAATGAAAAAATCGAGATTGGAATATAGCCCCTTCCCAATCGTCAATTTCGGAATCGTGACGTCAGACTGTGGTGTCGAAACACCGCTTCCGAGTCGCGCGAGATCTTCGGTGGGAATTGTCTCGAGCGAAAGACCAACTTCAAGACCGGTGAAACCGCCGAGCGAATAGGGATCTGTCAGAGATTTTGCAGATGTACCAAGACCAATGATACGAAGTGCTTCTTGGCGCTCGCCTGTGTTCATTGATTGCGGCAAAGTGAACGCCGCCCGCACCGACGTTGCAGCTAAAATCAAAATGAAGGTGAAACTAGCGGAGACAAGCCGTCGGTACATGCAACTCTACTTTGCGACTTTCGCACGAGAATTGTCGACTGTTTTAACGACCGGAAGCAACGACGGCTGGTGCTGAAGGCTCGGCGCCAATCAGTGAGTTCACTTCGCGCAAGGTCTTTGCAGCCTCTTGCTGTACCGTCGGGTCAACCGCCGTAGCAGCGACGCGCGTCAAGACAGGAACAAGCGACGTGAACTGTCGACTGATGACGGCTTGAGTTGCCACAGCTGAACCTGTTGACGGTGAAGTCGACCGTGGTTTGTAGGTCGCGACTGAAAGTTGAATCAGGCGTAAGGCCTCATACGCGGTCGGAGCCTCGAGAGGTGTGGCAATAACGCTCGCAAGGTACCGAAGGTTTTCGATTTTTGAGTAGGCCTTCAAGTAGGTCCGCGACTGAATTTTAAGTTCGGAGGCGTCGATCTCGCGAACATTTGCTGTTTCAAGCAGCAAGAAGCTTTTCACGCTAGGCGCAGACCCCAGAGCAAGTACCGCGAATTCGTGCATCTTCGAACGTGAGTCACCAAGCATCTGCGAGACGACTTCGTGAAAAATTTCTGAATCGATTGTCAACTGCTGTTGAGCTTCAACAAGTTTCATCGTGCGCTCGTAGTTTGGCTCGCGAAGTATGTATTGAAGCCACTCGTCAAGAGTTTCAGGATTTTCGTTGTCGATATTTGTACCGACTAGCGTTCGTGTCTGCGACGAACCGCCGCCGTATGTGCCGCTGGCACCGCTGACGTCAGATGAACTGTTATCGGGTGAAGCATCGTCAGACGGTGAAGTTGCCGGTATGAGACCGGGCTTTGTCTCTGCGGGCTTCGCCTTTTTCTTTTTCTTCTTCTTTTTTGCCGTGGCCTCAATCTTCTTTTTCAAGGCATCAGCATTGATCGACACCGGTGCGCCCATGTTTGGTAGGCCTGCGGGAGCCGCAGCAACAAGGCCTGTCGGCGACGCAGACAACGCAGCTTTATTGTCGGCGAGTCCGGCCAAGCGACCACGAAGCAGCCGCGACCGCGCCCGCTGGGCCTGATCACGGTTTGATGTGACCTCGTCGGATTCGCTCATGCCGAAAAGACGTGGGCGCCATGAAGCGTTCACCGAATCCTTCGCAGATTTTAAGAATTCGATCGAAAGACCAAGCACGATCGCAACGATCAAGCCGACCCACAATGTGCGCGATTGATTTTGCATCTCGGTGGTCCTCCTTCTCCTCAACAGGGCAAGAGGGGGGCCGCTTTCGAAGGCTTCCATGGATAGCTTTCTAAGTCTTTGAAAGAGCTCTCGAATACCTCGGCCATGAGGCCACGCGCGACAGCCTTCGGCGCTAGGGGACCCGGCTAATCTTTCGACAGTGCCGCCGCGAAGCGGCCCCGTTCGGAGCGGAGACTTGGTTAGCGGAGCGGGAGCTTGGTTCGCCTAGCGGGGACATGGTTGATTTGAACGTGGCGTGGCGCGCTGCGATCTCCATCCTGCAAGACGGTGCCCTAGCCCCAAGAGCTGCGCTGGGCCACCCCTGCGAGCCGTCCTGCGCCGGTGGCCGAAGATGAGCGCCTTACGGCCTGGGGAGAGCGCGCAGTGCGAGCTAGCGAGGACCACGCTGCGTTCTCACCCGGGTCAATGGTCAATCCAGCGCGGGTATCGGTTGCGACGAGAACCTTCGTGCCTGCAGAGACGTAATTCGTAAGACTCGGCAGAATAAAGCGTAATTGGCCTTGAATCACAACCATCGGTCACGTAAGAATTGAGGATGCGGTTCAAGCAAACCACGATGTTCAAGCGACAGCCCAAAGACTACGGTGGAAGCCTTCGCAACACCCGAAAAGGGCGGGCGGGTTCGAGGCCAATCTCGACCAAACACACTATGCATTTGATTTTGAAGTCGACGAAGGCAACCGGAGAGCGAAGCTTTCTGCGGGCGCAAAACAAAATTAGGATCCGGCGTGTCGTCGACAAGTTCGCGTTCGTTTACGGGGTCAGAGTGATTTCGTTTGCGAACGCGTGGAATCATCTGCATCTGCAGATTAAACTTTCGAATCGGTTTGCGTATGCTCCGTTCATCCGCGCAATCACAGGCGCCATCGCGCTGGCCGTCGCGGGTCGTAGAAATTTTAAAATAGCTTCAAAGGTCGTAAAACCTGCTGAGTTGACAGAAGCTCGGCAAGTTTCAGATATCCCAAAGAGTGCAGAGCCCGCACGGGCTTCGCAAAAATTCTGGGATCACCGGCCGTTTACGCGAATCGCCGAAGGCTACAAGGCCTATCTTACGCTCAAAGATTACATTCGTATGAATGAGATTGAAGCGCAGGGTTGGCGACGAAGCGACGCACGCACGATGGTGCAGGTTGAGAAGCAATTTCTGGGAACGGGCTAACTCGCCTTGGCTGTAGCCTCCGCCTGCTGAAATCCTGGCGCTGCAATCCGCGCACGCATTGAACAAGTTTGTTCGTTGGCTCGATGCGACTCTTAGCTGCGCGGTCGCGCGCAACGAGAATCAAGCTTGCCCGAAACTGAAACTCCGAAAATGAGCGGTAGGTTTCGGCTTGCGAAATCAGCGGTCAGTTTCGGCCCGCGATTAGAACGCGAAAAAATGCCGAGCTAAAATATCGGCCAAAAACGCTAAACCGAACCGCCGAACTCGTTCTTGCGTGACGCTGCTTTTGGTTGATTTCAAGACCCAGGCACGGTTCTATGGCGCCGATGGAAGTTGCAGCGCTCGTTCAGCAAACAAAACAAGGTGATCGCCGAGCTCTTGCGAAACTTCTAACGCAGCTCGAGCGAACCGGCCCTCGTCTTGTGGGCGAAAACATCGATCTTTTGCAACCGCAGAAGACGGCCTTTCGAATCGGAATCACAGGTCCGCCTGGTGCCGGCAAGTCGACATTGATTTCGAGACTCATCGGAATTTGGAGAGCACAGAACTTGACGGTTGGCGTGCTCGCCGTCGACCCGTCGAGTCCTTTTACGCAAGGAGCAATTCTCGGCGACCGAATTCGCTACAGCGATCACGCCCTCGACGAGCGAGTCTTTATTCGATCGCTCGGTTCGCGAGGTTCACTTGGCGGCTTGAGTGCTTCGGCTTGGCTGATGGTTCGTGCCTTTGACGTTGCGGGGTTTGATATTGTGCTGCTTGAGACAGTCGGAGTCGGTCAAACTGAACTTGAAATTATGAATGTCGCTGATCACATCGCGGTGGTGTTAACGCCTGAATCCGGCGACGGAATTCAAGGCATGAAGGCAGGGCTCATGGAGATCGCAGACACCTTCGCCGTCAATAAAGCTGACCGACCCGGAGCCGATTCGTTTGCGCGTGAAATCGAGGCGGCTCTCGAACTTGATCCGCGTGCGATGCGCGAGACAGGTGCACCGCAAGTTTTCAAAATTTCTGCGACGATCGGTACTGGGCTTGATCTCTTCGCTGCGCACGTCGATCTTGCTCGCGTCGATAACCAAGAGTGGACAAAGCGCCGCGCAAACGAAACGCGTCTCGGCGCAGAAGCGCGCGCGCTACTGATGGTTGAAGCCGAGCGCGCCGTCTTGAAGCGCTCGTCCCAAATCAAGACACCTTCAGATCTCGGTCATTTGCTTCGCACGTTTTAGCGAAGATCTTCACTTCGAAGTCAGATAAAATGGCGAGGCGATATGAAAATACTTGCGGCACCATTTGAACCACCTATTGCCGGTCGAGTCATTGAATCGGCCGACGAGGCGCGTGCTGAAAGCCAACCCAAATCGTCAGGTGGTCCCGCTCCAATCGAGGCCGTACAAACAGAGTTAAACCCCGCGACGCGCGAGTCACTTTCAAAACTGGCGATACTTATTCGAAGTCAGCAGCTTACCGACGAAGAAGTCGCCAAACGTAAAAAGGAAGAAGCCGAAGAAAAAGAAAGTGCCGAACTTCGAGCGGCGCCAAAGCTAACTTTGATTGGCGAACCAAAACCGGCGCCTGATGCCGTACTCGGTGCCGAGACAGTTTTTCAATCGACTTTTCCGCATGTCGATGGCGCTCGAACAGCACTTCGCGCTGCAGCCCGAAAGCGCGGCTTAGGCGTTTATAGAAAAGCCTCATAGCTTAAAATGAATCGCTTAAAATGAATTGATGTCAGATGCCGCTCGCGCCAGGCTAGGTGTGTGAGCAACGCCGGCGAAATCGTGAGGACAGACGAAATTTCTCGAATTTTGAAAGAAGCCAAGGCCGCGAGCGCTGAGGTTTCAACAAACTTGCTCGTTGGCGATTTTGAAATCGTTGAAGTCGAAGATACAAAGTTAACGATCTCGCGCAAGTTTGTGAATGGTGTCGCTCCGCCCATCAACTCGGGCTCGGCCAGCTCTGAAATCAAGCCCGAAATCAGAGCCGGAATGGCAATCGAAGTCATTTTCAGTCAGGTCGATGGGCAGTACGCGATTCGCGATGAAGTTCGCGACCTCATGCCTTACACGTTTCGGGTCGACGCTGGTCAAAGTCTGATACGAATGCAGCGGCGCCAGGATTTTCGAGTTTCGGTTAAACACGCTTCGATGACGTTCGTTTCTAACAAACCATCCGGCACTCTAGCTGCTGCTTACGGCTTCGCACTGCTCGACCTTTCTGTCGGAGGGCTCAGAATGTTGTGGCCGCCCGAAGCCGGCGATGCTCCCCGAAAAAACGAAAAGCTGAGTGGTCGCCTGATTCTTCGTGCTGGGTCGGACGAGTCGGCCATCGGCGCGACGCTTGTTTTCGTTAAAGATCATGGTCCCGAGGCACCTCTCAAGCCCGAGCTCGGCCGGGCCCTCAGCTTCAAGTTCGAACAGTTGTCTCAAGATGAAACTCGGCAGCTTCTTTTTGCGTGTGTCGGAATCGCTCGCAGCATCTACGGTTCGCGGTAACAGTTCGCAATAAACCGTGATGTTTCAATAAATTAACGCAGCGCAATGCAATTCCCTTAAGTTCTAACGCGTCGCGTCGACAAGTCAGTATGACTGCCGAGGCGCAAGCCTTTGGGCCTTTGACCGGGCCACCGGATTCCACGGACGGAGTTCGCGACTTTTGAACGGAGTCCGCATTTGTTAACCCCTCAGGCTTACCCAGGAGTACCACGTGGCTCTTCGGATCGGTACCAACGTTGCGGCCATGGCTGCCAGTCGCAGCCTCTCGCGTTCCAGCGACCAAATGGAGAGGTCGCTTCAACGTCTCGCTTCGGGACAGCGAATCGTACGGCCCGGTGACGACGCGGCCGGTTTCGCGGTGTCCGAATCACTGCGCGGTGAAGAGGCTGGTCTCATGCAGGCCAGGCGAAATACAGACAATGCGATTGGCCTGATTCAAGTTGCTGAGGGTGGACTGTCGGAACAAAACAACATCGTCGTTCGCCTCCGCGAGATCGCCACTCAAGCTGCGAGCGACACAGTCGGCGAAAACGAACGCGAGTTTTTGGACACCGAATTTCAAGCGTTGGTTTCTGAAGCCGACCGAATTGCCGAAAGCACGCGGTTTGGAAACCGAAAGCTGCTTGTCGGCAGCGGCGAAAATTTTGATTTTTACGTAGGTACAACGGGCGATCCTTCGTCAGATATTATCAACTACACTCTCGAAGCGAACACGACGGCCGATTCACTTGGCATCGCCGGGCTTGGCGTTTCGGATAAAAGTGATGCGCGAAGTTCACTTCGCGATCTTGACGAGGGCCTAGCGAAACTCGCAGAAGTTCGCGCCGGTTTTGGCGCGATACAGGGCCGTCTCGAAATCGCCGGCAACAATCTCGATGTTCAGCGCGAGAATGTCGCCGCGGCTCGGTCACGAATTGCGGATACCGATGTGGCCGAAGAATCTTCGAACCTGGCGAAGAATCGCGTGCTACAAGATTTCGGTGTCGCCGTGCTGGCCCAAGCCAATCAAGATCCGGCCCGAGCGCTAAAGCTGCTCTAGTTTCGTCGGTTCTCGTCTCAAGTTCGCGCAGGACTTTCGTCCAGCACCTGGACCATGGTCGAACATCAAAAATAATTTTTTCAGCAGAATTGGTCGTCGTTTCAAGTACTAGACGCGCTGCGTCTGATGCGAACCTAGACCAAGGTCTCAAGCTTCCTAGACCAAAGCCGAGAAGCTGTTCGTACGGACAATTGGAAAGCACATTGGGGCAGTCGCAAAGAGCAGCGTTTCGGCAGTCATAGCGAAATAGCACTCCTTCGATCGTCTCGCGGCCCCTGAGAAAAACGGACCAGTCACCCGTGTTTCTCGTCCGGGCCGCGAGCGTCCCACGTTTGTTTTGAAAAACAAAAGTAATGCATTCCGGGGAGGGCTTCGGAATGCAACCCGTCTTGCGATGGTCGCGGACGGCTGTGGGCTCGCACTTTTTCAGTGCGAGAAGGAGTGGTACGTATGGGCTTAAGAATTTCAACAAACGTTGCGTCGATCAACGCGCAACGACAGTTAGGCACGCAGCAGGCACGAGGGCAACATGCTCTCGCCGCCCTTTCCTCAGGAAGCCGAATCGTGAACGCAGCCGACGACGCCGCGGGTCTCGCGATCTCAGAGAATATCAAAGGACAAACTCGCGGTCTTGCAATGGCAAGGCAGAACTCGTTTAACGCGATTTCTCTTGTGCAGGTATCTGAGGGTGGACTTGGCGAGATCAATAATATCCTTATTCGACTGCGAGAACTTGGTGTTCAGGCGGCGTCCGACAACATCGGAGAAGATGAACGAAGTTTCCTTGATCAGGAAGTTCAGCAGTTGGTGCAAGAGTCAGATCGAATTGCGAAAACCACGCGGTTCGGTTCGCGGCAGCTTCTCGACGGTTCGGGCGATGAGCTTGAGTTTCAAGTTGGACCGTTCGCCGGCGACGAAAACATCATCAAGTACAAGATGACGGCGGATGCTACGGCGTCGAAACTTGGAATTGATGGCGTTGCCGTCGATTCGAAAAGTGGCGCCCGCGATCTTTTGGGTTCCGTCGACGATGCCTTAAAAGAGATTGGTAAAATGCGCGCCGACTTTGGTGCGGTCCAAAGTCGACTTCAAACGACCACGAGTAACCTCGACATCCAGTACGAAAACTTGTCGGCCGCCAATTCTCGAATTCGTGACGCCGACGTCGCAAAAGAGAGCGCCGAGCTCGCATCTGCGAATGTCCTTCAACAAGCGGCCGTTTCGGTGATGGCTCAGGCGAACCAGCAGCCAGCCCTTGCTTTGCGATTAATTTCGTAACCGGCAGATTTCGCAAGCGATAGATTTCGTAAGTGCTCGCTTCGAATTATCCTTAAAAAAAATGCGCTCGCGAATTTTTCCGAGCGCGAAAAACGTCGGCGCACGGGACCCCTCGGTCTCGCGCGCGGATGTTCTCGAGGGGTCGTGATCTTTCGAGGAATTGGAATTGTTAAAAAGGGATGGTGCTTGCGGCCGAGGCTTGGGCGCAAGAGTCATTCGAGTTTTGTAAGATCTTAGTGAGTCGTGGCCCACAGACGACGACTCTCAAGCCCACCCCGGGGGGATCTCCCTCCGGGGTTTTTTCGTGGCGCAGCCCTGAATGACATACTGCGCCTGTGTTGTCTGTTCGCAGCATCTGGAAATCGCCTGACAGACTTCAATTTTCTTAATTAAAACAATGGTCGTCACAAATAATATTAATCGAAGGGTTTTTCTCGTGAAAAAACTGATTTTGTC